>NZ_JBIMPP010000033.1:0-77769 GCF_043906805.1 Actinomadura sp. SCN-SB
ACGCTACCACAGCCCCATACACACACGGCTGCCACCTTCCCCGCCCCGGGGCCGTCCGGGTGGCGGCGGGCGGGCGGGGGCGGGAGACGGACGGCTCGTCGTCTTCCTGCACGGGGCCGGCAGACCAGGCACTCGTGGCGTCGTGCGTGCGCCGCGCTGGCCGGGCAGGGCCTGCGGGCGCTGGCGCTGGCCGGCCGCGGGCACGGCGACAGCGAATGGGTCGCGAACGGGGACTACCGGCCGGACAGCCAGGTGGCGGACGTCAAGCGCGTGCGCCGCAACCTCCGGCTGGGTGAGGACGGCCGATGGCGCCGGCACTGGGATCCGGCCTTCATGGCTCCGCAGGCGGTGGCCGAGAAGGAGGCGTCGCGGCAGGAGCGGATGCGTCTGCTCGAACAGGCGGCGAAGGATCTGCGCGTTCCGCTCGTGGTCCTGCGCGGCGCGCTCTCCGACGTGGTCGGCCCGGCCGACGTCGAACGATTCCTGCGAGCCGTCCCGCACGCCGAGGTCATCGACCTCCCGGGTACCGGGCACACCGCGGCCGGCGCCGACAACGACGCCTTCTCCACGGCGGTTGGCTCGTCCGTCGCCTGGGAAGTTGACCGCACCTCTGGTCGCCGGGCCAAAACCGACTTATATTTAGCCTACTAAACCGAAGGTGCCCGGGTGACCGGTGGCCACCCGTCCGCCAGCCCGACGGGAGGGCGGTCACGTGACCGAGACCGCGCACGAGTTCGACGACGAGATCAAGGACGCGGACATCGAACGGTCCAGGGCCTTGATCGGCCTGGACCGGGCCTATGGGATGCGGGAGTTCTACTCGATCGCCACCACCGACGCGTTGCGCAACTTCGCACGCGGCTACGGCGACGACAACCCGCTGTTCGTGGACCCACCTACGGCCCGGGGACGCGGTGCCGGAGCCAGATCGCGCCGCCGATGTTCGGGACGGCGCTCGCGGTGCCGCTGCTGGGCGATCCCCTGCCAGAGGACGTGCGGGCCAAGACCAAGGGGCTGTTCTCCGGAGTGCACCTGTTCGTGTCGGGACAGGCGACCGAGTGGTTCCGGCCCGTCCTTCCGGGGGACGAGCTGTACTCCTTCGGCGGGCTGGGATCGGTCGAGGAGAAGCGCTCGGAGTTCGCCGCCGGTCGGTGATCCGGGTGTCGCGGCAGGTGCGGATGAACCAGCGCGCCGAGATCGTCTCGGTGACCCGCGTCATCCTCATCGCCACCGAACGCAAGAAGGCCCGCGAGCGGCGCAAGTACATGGACCTGGAACCCGGGTCCTACACCGACGAGCAGATCGCCGAACTCGACGCCGTCTACGCCGCCGAGAAGCCGCGCGGCGCCGAGCCCCGCTACTTCGAGGACGTGCGGGTCGGCGAGGAACTGCCGAAGATGGCCAAGGGCCCGCTGACGCTGACGGAGATCATCTGCTTTCACGCCGGCGGGTACGGGCTCGCGCCGTACAACATCTCCGCGTCCCGGATCGGCTACAAGAACCGGCAGAAGCTCGCCAAGTTCTACATCAAGAACGCCGCCGGGATCCCGGACGTGGCGCAGCGGGTGCACTGGGAGACCGAATGGGCGCAGTCCATCGGCAACCCGATGCCCTACGACTACGGGGTGATGCGGGAGTGCTGGCTGACGCACTTCCTCACCGACTGGATCGGCGACGACGGCTGGCTGCTGCGCCAGCACGACGAGATGCGCAAGTTCAACTACATCGGCGACGCCCACGTCATCACCGGCGAGGTCACCGCCAAGCGCGTGGTGGACGGCCGCTGCGAGGTCGACATCGACTTCCGCGCCACCAACCAGCGCGACCAGGTCACCGCCCCCGCGCAGGCCACCGTGCTGCTGCCGAGCCGCGAGCACGGCCCCGTCCCGCTGCCCGAGCCGCCCGCCGAGCTCAAGCAGCGGGCCGTGCGGCTGATGGGCCGTCATCGGGAGCTCAAGCGGTCGCGCGAGCGCTGACCGGAAGGAGCGGGGATGAGTCTCGCCCCCGACCGCGCGGCAGTGCGGGAACGCTGGTACGCCGAAGGCTGGTACGGGACGACCGACCTGGCCGCCGAACTCTACCGTGAGCCCGGTGCCGGTGAGGGCACGCTCGTCTTCGCCTCCGCCGGCAGCCGGGTGACGATGCCCCGTTCGCAGGTCGTCGCCACCGCACGCCGGGTCGCGGGGCTTGGAGACGCGGGAATCGGGCCGGGGGACGTCGTCGCGGTGCAGGCGCCGACGTCGCCTGGAGCGTGGCGCTCATGGCGGCCGTGTGGCTGTGCGGGGGCGTCGTCCTGCCCGTGGTGACCACGCTCGGCCCGCGCGACCTGGCGTTCATCCTTCGCCAGAGCGGCGCGCGCCCCCTGTGCGTGCCCGGGAGGTGGCGGGACAAGGACTACACGGCACAGGCTCTGGACCTGGTGGGCCTGCCGGATCTCGCCAGGATCGTCGTCCTGGACGACGAGCCACCCGAGGGAACGCTCGGCTGGGACGGGCTGGCGGCGGCCTCGCCCCTGACCGCTCTGCCCGGCAGGCATCCCGACGAGGTCTGCCTGCTGATCTACACCTCGGGCATGACGAGCGAGCCGAAGGGCGTGCAGCACACGCACAACAGCGTGCTCGCGGCGGGCCGCCATGCCGCCGGGACCGAACGGACCCTCGCCATGTTCCCCAGCGGCCACATCGCGGGCCTGCTCGGCTCGGTCATGCCGCTGCTCCGGGGCGGGTTCCCGGTGATCATGGAGCGGTGGAGCGCGGCCGCCTCCCGCGAGGTCGAGGACCTCCTCGTCCTGCACCCCGGCATCGCTGAGGCGGCCGTCTGTGCCGAGCCGGATCCGCCCCTGGGCGAGTGGGTGTGCGCGTTCGTGCTGGCCAGCCCGGGCGCGCACATCGACCTGGACGCCGTCCGCTCCCATTTCGCCGGTCTCGGGGTCGCCCGGCACAAGGTCCCCGGACGCGTCGCGGTCGTCTCCGACCTGCCCAGGACGGCGATGGAAAGGTCAGGAAGGCCGAACTGCGGGCCCTCCTGCGGCCCCCCGAGCCGGGCGCCTATGCCATGGTCATCGGGATACCGTCCGCGAGCGCGGCGCGATGATGGTCCGGGTCGCCGAAGAGCACGCGGTCGGCGGCGGCGCGTTTGAAGTACAGGTGGGCCGGGTGCTCCCAGGTGTAGCCGATACCGCCATGGATAAGGATGTTCTCCTCGGCGCAGTGGTAGTAGGCCTCGGAGCAGTAGGCCCCCGCGATATGGGCCGCAGCCGCGAACTCCGGGGAGCCCTCGGCGGCGGACCACAGCGCGTGGTAGGCGGCCGAGCGAGCGGCTTCGACACGCAGGAACAGGTCGGCGCACTTGTGCTTGATCGCCTGGAAGGACCCGATCGGGCGGCCGAACTGCACCCGCAGCTTGGCGTAGCCGACCGCCATGTCCAGCGTGCGCTGCGCTCCGCCGACCTGTTCCGCGGCGAGGCAGGTGGAGGCGACCGCCAGGACGTGGCCGAGGATCCGGTCGGGAAGGCCCGCCTCCCCGACCGGCCTGGCCGGAGTCCTGGTCAGGGTGAGGGCGGCTTGCTTGCGGGTCGCGTCCATCGTGGCCAGGGCGGTTCTGCTGACGCCAGCCGCGCCGGTGTCGACCGCGAAGAGCCGGTGGCCTTCCGGCGTGCCGGCCACCGCGAGCACCATGCCGGCGGAGAGGCCGTCGAGTACCCGGTCGGCCGTGCCGTCGAGCAGCCACTCGCCGCTGACCTGCCGGGCCTTCAGCGCGCCGTCGGTCGCGAGAGTCGCGCGAAGGGTGCCCTCGGCGATCCCGGGCAGGTAGGTCTTGAGCGCGGCCTCGTCCCCTGCGGCCAGCAGCGTCTCGGTGGCCAGGACGACGGTCGACAGATACGGCGCGCACAGCAGGGCCGCGCCCGCCTCCTCCATGACGATGCCGACCTCGACCGCGCCACGGCCTGCGCCGCCGTACCGTTCGGGGATGCCCAAGCCGGTCAACCCAAGCTCCGCGAGCTGTGCCCACACGGAAGCGTCGAACCCCTCGGGCGTCTCCATCAGCCGTCGCACCTGAGCCTCGGGGGACGTGTCCCGCAGGAATCCGCGGGCCATCGAGCGCAGCTCGCTCTGCTCGTCGCTGAAGACGAACTCCATCGGGCTCCTCCGTTGACTTGCCGCCCCGGCCACAGAGCAGGACGGGGTCAGGTCACGGTGACGCGGACACGGGCGAGGTTCTGGATGGTCGGACCTGTGCCGGACAGGCCGTGCGGATGGGAGGCCACGCGGAAGGCCGCGAAGTAGGTGCCCGGGGTGTCGTAGACGTGCTGGGCGGCGAACGTGAAGGTGGTCGCGGTGCCGTCGACGCCCTCGGCGCGCACTGGCCAGTCCCCGGTGCCCTTGGGGTCGATGACGGCCTCGACGATGGTGCCGCCGCCGTCCGGGACCGCGGCCTCCGCCGTGAACTCGACTTGCTCCCCGGACGCGACCTCCAGCCGGTCGCCGCCACCGACGGTCAACCGGGCCACCGGCTGGACGCCTCCGCGGTCGTGCGCAGCCGCCGGGAGGACTAGGCGGTTGTCGGTGGTCACGGTGTACGCGGTGTCGGGCGGGGGCGGCTTACCGTGCTCGGCCCAGGCCACCACGTCGCGGAGCGCCTGAGCCGTCACTCCCTCGTAGTCCACCAGCCGGCTCCGCCAGAGCTTCGGATCGCGGTCCTGGGTGAACATGGCGCCCATCTCCGGGACGCCGTGGGTGCAGTTCTCAGCCCACCAGAGCCGGTAGGTGTCCGCGGCCGCGTCCCCCAGGACGTTGCGGACGTACCGCGCGAACGGCGTGATCTTGGTGGGCCAGATGAAGGCGTCGTGGGTGGCCCCGACCATGATCATCTTGCTGCCGAAGGGGACGATCTCGTTGAGCTTGTACTCGAAGGTGTCCGTCTGCGGGAAGACCGGAACCCCGTCCACGGCGAACCGGGCGTACTCCGCGGGGACCCGCTCGCCGTGGTCGTGCAGGCCCGGCACGTTGAATTCGGCCGAGTGCAGATGGCTGTGGCAGAACGCCACCCAGTCGCTGTTGTCGATCTCGATTTCGTCGCCGGGCTCGATGCCCTCGAACAGCTCCGGGCAGCGCTCGCCGAACGGGACGAGCACGTTCCCGTGCACCACGTCGGCGACGACCATCTCCCGCCCGGCCGCCGCGCCGGACCGCACCGTCAGCCTGGCCATGAACAGGCGGCCCGGCTCGTCGAATTCGAGCACCGCGCCGTACCGGGTCTGCGGCATCGCACCGCCGGTGGACAGCTGCAACGCGACCAGGATGTCGCTCGACAGCTCCTGGGCGGTGCTCAGGCTCCGCACCTTGGCGGTGGTCTTCACGACGTGGCTCGCCAGTCGCTCCGGCTGGTCGGCGCCCAGGTAGCCGCGGTCGTTCCAGAACGCGCGGAAGTACCCGGGGTTGGAGTCGATCGCGTTGTAGAGGGTGAACGGGAAGACCGGCAGCCTGGCGAGCTGGGTGAGGGCGCCGCGCGGGTAGCCCATCCAGAACAGGTCCCGCAGTGCCTCGCGCTGGGCGAAGCCCAGGTCCGCGAAGGGATCGCCGCCTCCCGGTTCGCACGCGTCGACCACCTTCGGCAGGTCCTCGCCGAGCAGCAGCACGGCCAGGCCCATCGCTGCCCAGTAGTTGCCGGGCTGGACACCGAAGACCTCGGGAACCCCGCCGTCGTAGACGTCCGGCGCCCGCATCAGGCACTGGAACGAACGGTGGCCGCCGCCGCTCACCCCGGTGATGTACCGGTGGTGAGGCGGCTCCCCGTACAGCCGGCCCGCCAGCCACGAACCGAACCGCGCCGACTCGGCGCTGGCGCCGAACAGTTCGGTGTCGTTCCGGAAACCGGTGCCGTCCAGCGGCAGGTGCCCCTGGTTGGACTCGACCAGGAAGGCGCCCAGCTCGGAGTACGCGAACTCGAAGATCCAGGGCGAGCCGAGCACCATCGACGTGAGCACGGTCTCGTGCCCACCGGCGCCGCCCTCCAGATACTGCAGCAGGCGCCCCTGGTACCGCTCGGCCGGAGGGAAATAGAAGGAGAACCGGGTGTCGGTGCCCTCGAACCCGCCGTGCACGTACCGGTGCGGCGCCGGCTCTTCCTTGGACACGTCCTGGTCGATGTAGGGCCGGCCGAAGACCGGATCGGACGGGACGTAGTCCAGGTCGGCGCCGACAAGGGAGCCGGGCTCGGCGGAAGCGCTCATGGGATGGTCCTCCTCCGTCCCGCAGGAGGTCATCTAAGTGACCCTCGTCACCATCCTAGATCGCTGTGCCCGGCTGATTCCAGCGAAAAGCGACATATGTTTAGCCGACTTATGAGGAGTGCGGTGATCCCATGAGGGCATGGGTGTATCCGAAGGAACCAGAGTCCCTTCGGATACACCCGCGGTCAGGCGGCGGACCGGAACGTCAGCCGAGGCCCTGCCAAAACGCGTACTGGTGTTCGGTGGCGGCGTCGACGGGACGTATGCCGTTCGCGCCCGGGGCCAGGCTGAGGGTGTCCGCCGGTGTCGCGTACGCCGGCCAGGCGGGCCGGCCCGCGCCGTTGGGATCGCCGGTGGCGGCGAACGCCGTCCAGTAGGCGATCATGGTGGTGCTCAGTGCCCGCTGGTCCGCGTTCAGTTCGGCGGCGGCGCCCCCGCTGACATCGAACAGATAGGCGAGTTCGGCTCCGTGGAAGGCACCAAGGCCGGTCAGGCCCGGAAACAGCGGGGGAGCCGTCCGGTCGGCGAACTCGAAGAGGTGGACGCGAGTGCGGCCCGCCGTCCTGAACAGCTCGGCGCTGTCGAGGTTGGCGCACCAGGTCAGCGGTAGTCCGGGGACGCAGTCGGTCTGCACCGCGCCGAGCGCGAGCGTGGGGGTCGGATGGCCGGTGACCGGGTAGCGCGCCAGGACCTCGTCGGCGTTCTCCCCGTACCTGGCTCGCACGGCCTGGGTGTATCCCTCCGGTGTCAGCGGGCTCCCGGACTGCACGTCTGCGAGAGCGGCGAACAGGTTCATCTCGTCGCGGGTGCCGCCCAGCATCACCGGTACCCGGTTCCACCTGCCCGAGGCGATGGCGTCGGCGGGCTGTCGGGGCACCGTCGTGCCACCGGCCACCGGGAACCATCCTTGTCCACCGGCCGGCACGACGGGGGCGAGTTCGGCGGCGGTCTTGCCCCGCAGGCAAGCGGCGGCGCCCTCTCCGGTGCAGCCGAGCCCGCTCGCGGCGGCCACGCCGATCTGCTCGGCCTGCGCTTGGGGCACCAGCGGGGAGGAACAGGATCCGCTCTGCTCTATGGCCTTGTGGAACAGGCCCCGGGCGCCCGGTGAGACGAGTTGATCGCACACGCTCATGGCGCCGGCGGACTCCCCGGCGATGGTCACGTTGCCCGGGTCACCGCCGAACGCGGCGATGTTGCGCTGGACCCAGCGCAACGCCGCCTGCTGGTCCTGCAGACCGAAGTTGCCCGAGGTGCCCTCGCCGGTGTTCAGGTCAGGGTGGGCCAGGAAACCGAATATGGCGAGCCGGTAGTTGACCGTCACCACCACCGCGCCGCCCTGGCTCGCCATCCGGGACGGTCGTATTGCGAGCCACTGCCCACTGCGAATCCACCACCGTGGATCCAGACGATGACCGGCCGCTTGGACGGCGCGCTGCCGCGAGGCAGGGGAGTGGTCACGTTGAGATAGAGACAGTCCTCCGAGCCGTCCCCCGCCGGTGAGCCCGCGAAAACTCCTTGCACGCAGTCGCTGCCTGGTTCGGTGGCGTCGCGCGTCCCCGGCCAGCGCGCGGCGGGCTGAGGCGGACGCCACCGCAGATCACCTACTGGTGGCGCCGCGAACGGGATCCCCAGGAACGCCCGGCTTGTCTCACCGACGACCCCGCGCACGAGCCCCTGTTCGGTTCGTACTAGGCCGGATTCACTACCGCCCGGAGCGGCGAGAGCGGGGACCGTGATGAAGCCGAGAGCCGCGCAGAGCACCGTGCATAGCAGCGCCCCGCGGTGTCGCGGCGATGGGATGTGCGAGGTCACGCCTGTCAGTCGGGCCCACATCGAGTACTCCGCTAACTAGGTGAACTTACCTGGCTGGAATGTAAACGGCATCGTGAGGACCGGGCAAGGGGCGTGTGACGAAAATATAGGTATATATATTTACGGTTTTGCGGCCGCAGCGATCACCGATCGCGCCGCGGCCGCGGAGCTGGATCTACTTGATCAGGGGGTCGCGGGGGAGGCCGAGGATGCGTTCGGCGATCTGGTTGCGGGTGATCTCGGAGGTGCCGCCCGCGATCGTCATGGCGCGCCAGCCGACGGCCACCAGGGCCGCGATGGTGCCGGGGCCCTCTTCGAAGGCGGCATCGTCTCCGTGGAAGGCCAGGAGCAGGTCGGCTGCGGTGCGCCCATGTTCGGCGAGGACGAGCTTGGTGATGTTGCCCTCGGGTCCGGGTTCGCCGCCCGCGACGGCCCGCTCGGCACTGCGCAGGTTGAGCAGGCGCAGTGCGGCGCCCTCGGCGGCGTACTCGCCGACGCGCTGCGCCGCGGCCGGGACGCGGTCGCCGTGCTCGGCGTAGAGGCCGTACAGGTCGGGGATCTCGAAGGCGCCGCCGGTGCCGCCGCCGATGCTGACCCGCTCGTTGCCGAGGGTGGCGCGCGCGACCGTCCAGCCCTTGCCGGGTTCGCCCACCACGTCGGCGTCGGGGACGAAGACGTCGGTAAGGAAGACCTCGTTGAAGTCGGCGCCGCCGGTGGCCTGGCGCAACGGCCGCACCTCCACGCCCGGGTGCTCCATGTCGATGATCATCATAGTGACGCCGCGGTGCTTGGGCGCGTCGGGGTCGGTGCGGACCGTCGCGAAGCCGCGCCGGCTGAGGTGGGCGCCGCTGGTCCAGACCTTCTGGCCGTTGACGATCCAGCCGCCGTCGGTGCGCACGGCGCGGGTCTTGACCGCGGCGGCGTCCGACCCTGCGGAGGGCTCGCTGAACAGCTGGCACCAGATCTCGTCCCCGGCCAGCGCGGCCGGAACGTACTTGTCGACCTGCTCGGGCGTGCCGTGCTGGACCAGGGTGAGGATGTTCCAGGCGGTGATGCCCAGGGACGGGGGCTTGACCCCGGCGGCCTTGAACTCCTCCTCGATGACCAGTTGCAGCCCGGCGGGCGCCTCGATGCCCCACGGCTTGGGCCAGTGCGGCTGGATGTAGCCGGTCTCGACGAGCTTGGCGCGCTGCTCCTGCTCCGGCAGGGCCGCGATCTCCTGGGCGAGTACGCGGACGGCGGCGCGTTCGGCCTCGGCCTCGGGCGGCAGGTCCAGGGAGGTCTCGCGGACGACCCCGGCGGCGCCGAGCCGGGTCACGTCGGCGGCCGCGTCCGCCGGGTCGTACACCGCCTCCAGCGTGGTCGCGCGGCGCTGCAGCAGGTGCGCATCGTGTTCCCAGGTGAAGCCGATGCCGCCGTGCACCTGGGTGTTGAGCGAGGCGTTGCGAGCGAACGCCGGGATCGCGAGGGTGCCGGCGATCGCGGCGGCCAGTTCGAACTCCTGCCCGGGACCGGAAGCGGCGCGCGCGGCGTCCCACACGGCCGCGGTGCCGAGCTCGGCGGCGACCAGCATGTTCGCCAGATGGTGCTTGACCGCCTGGAAGGTGCCGATGGTGCGGCCGAACTGCTCGCGCACCTTGGCGTAGGCGGTGGCGGTCTCGACGCAGTCGAGCGCGCCGCCGATCGCCTCGGCGGAAACCAGTGTCCGGGCGATCGCCAGGGCGTGCGCTCGCGCGCCCGGCAGGACGTGATCGGCGGCGACTCCGTCCAGCCGGAGTTTGGACGAACGGCGGGCGCGATCCAGGCTCGTCGGGGTCCGCACGGATACGCCGGGGGCGTCGGTGCGTACCACGACAAGGTCGTCACCGGCGGCGACCAGTACCACCTGCGCCAGGGCGCCGCCCAGGACCGTCCCGGAGGTGCCGGTCAGGGTGCCGCCCTCGATCTTCGCGTCGCCTCCGAGCGCCACGGCGCCGATCGTGGTGCCGTCGGCCAGCCCGGGCAGGAGCGCTGCCTTCTGCTCGTCCGTCCCGAGTGCGGCGATCACGGCGGACGCCGTCACCGTCGGCAACGCCGGGCCCGGAGCGGCGGCACGGCCCAGCTCCTCCAGCACCACCACCAGCTCGGGCAGCCCCGCGCCCCCGCCGCCGTGTTCCTCGGGCAGGTGGACGCCCAGCAGGCCCAGCCCGGCGAACTCCTTCCAGAACGCGGGCAGCGTCTCGGCCTCGGCCTCCAGCAGCGCCCGGTTCGCCGCGCGCGCGTCGTGCGACTTCAGGAACGCCCGGGCGGTGCTCGCCAGCTCGCGGTGGTCGGCACTGATGGCGATCGACATGGCCCCTCCAGCCTTGTGTAAAGAAGCCATAACCTTAGTCGGTATTCGTTGCCGGGTGCCGCGGGTGCCTCCGCCGAGCGAGACCCGTCTTGACGGGCCACCAATTAGAGAACATCATTCTCATTTAGATCCGCCGGCGCACCGGAGGCCATCATGACGGCGCACGAAGGTACGAAAATCTGGACGAACTCGGGAGACTCCCACATCATGGAGCCGCCCGACCTGTTCGACTCCCTGCCCGAGGACGTCCGCGAGCGCCTGCCGCGCAGCGTCAAAGATCCGAGCGGCGAGTTCGAGACCATCTACATCGACGGGCAGGAGTTCCGCCGGGACCTGCCCAAGCCGAAGCCGGGCGAGAAGAAGGGGCTGGGTATCAACGCCCGCCCCGCCGACTCCACCGAGGACGACTTCCTGAACCGCATCCTCGGCGGCAACGACCCGGCGCACCGCCTGAAGGACCTGGACGGCGAGGGCGTGTGGGGCGAGGTCATCTACCCCTCCCTCGGCATCTGGACGTTCAACATCCGCACCCCGAGGGTCGTCAAGGAGGGTGTCCGCGCGCTCAACGAGTTCGCACTGGACTTCCAGCACAAGTCGCCGCGGTTCGTTTGCACGGCCTCGATCCCGCTGATCGACATCGACGATGCGGTGGCCGAGGTCCGCAGGGCCAGCGCGGCCGGGTTCGCGGCGGGCTTCCTGCCCACCCGGCCCCCGATCGGCCGGCCGGAGTGGAACGACGAGGAGTGGGACCCGCTGTGGGCCGCCTTCGCCGAGACCGGGATGGTGATCTGCTTCCACATAGGCACCGAACCGCACGACCCCACGCAACGCACCGGCGTGTACTACCGGGGACGCGGCGGAGCGGTGCTCAACTACGTGGAGACCACCTACGGTGGGCAGCGGGCGGTCACCCAGCTGATCGCGTGCGGCGCGCTCGACCGGCATCCCGAGCTGCGGGTCTTGGTGTCGGAGGGCGGCGCCACCTGGGGGCCGTTCATCGCCGACCGGATGAACGAGGGCTACCGGCAGCACAGCGCCGGTGTGCGGCCGGTGCTGTCGAAGCCGCCCAGCGACTTCCTGTTCGAGCAGGTGTACGCCTCGTTCCAGCACGACGCCTCGGCGGTCCCGGCGAACTGGGCCATGGGCTGGAAGAACGTCATGTGGGGCAGCGACTACCCGCACTTCGAGGGCACCTTCGGGCACACCCAGGAGACGCTGCACGAACTGTTCGACGGCGTGGACGCCGAAGTCAGCCACCGGATCCGGATCGGCGCTTTCCAGGAGCTGTTCCCGCACGTCCCGCAACCGCCGGGAGAATGAGCCGACCGGCGGGGGCGTCGCAGGCGCCCCCACCGGCCGGGGTCAGGCCGCGGCGCCGAGGTGCCGGAAGCGCATGACGGCGTAGTCGTCACCGATCGGGGTGAAGTCGACCTCCACCCGGTCTCCGATCCGCACGCCGTCGGGGTCGGCGCCGAAGATGTTGCCCATCAGGCGTGCCCCGGCGCCCTGCGTGCCGTCGAGTTCGATGACCCCTGAGACGTACGGGACGACGTCCTTCAGCTTCGGGTTGAGCGGGTGGCGCACCACCGTGAACGTGTAGATCGTCCCGGTGCCCGGCAGGTCCGTCCAGGTGAAGTCCTGACCGAGGCACTCGAAGCAGTAGGGCTTGGGCGGCAGCACGAACGTGCCGCAGGCATCGCACTTGGGCGCCGCCAGCCGTCCGTCGCGGGCGGCGTCCCAGAACGGCTGGGTGTGCCGGTCGGCGAAGGACTGCCGGAGGCCGGCCGGGAAGACGCCACGGGTCATAATGATCTACCTCCGGAGCAGGGTGCCGCTGACGGGAAGGCCGGCCGGGCCGCCGGAGACCAGCGCGATCTCCGCGCCCTCCACCTGGTTGACCGCGGAGCCGCGAAGCTGCTCGACCGCCTCGCGCACATGCGTCATCCCGATGATGTACGCCTCGGACAGGTGGCCGCCGTGGGTGTTGACCGGGATGGTGCCGCCGAGCCGGGTGTTGCCCTCGGCCACGAACGGCCCGCCCTCGCCGACCGGGCAGAAGCCGTAGTCCTCCAGTTGCATGATGACCAGCGGGGAGAAGTGGTCGTACAGCAGTGCCACGTCCACGTCGGCGGGTGTGACACCGGCCATCTCGTACATCCGCTTGGCCACGGTGCGGTGCCCCGAGGACGCGAAGTACTCATCGGGCATCTGGAAGTAGGTGAAGATCGCCGTGCCCCAGCGGCCCGCGGCGCCGTGCGCCGAGCCCATGATGTAGACCGGCGGGTGCCGCAGGTCAAGGGCCCGCTCGGCGGAGGTCATCACGGCCGCGACCGAGCCGTCCGACTCCATCGTGTAGTCGTACAGGCAGAGCGGATCGGAAATCATCCGGGCGTTGAAGTAGCCGTCCATGGTCAGCGGCTCGGTCTGCAGCGACGTCGGCCGCTTGATGGCCAGGTCCCGCTGGTTGATCGCGACATGGGCGAGGTGTTCGCGGGTGGTGCCGTACAAGTGCATGTGGCGCTGGGTCAGCAGCGAGAAGCTATGGCCCGGCGACAGCAGCCCGGCGTTGCCGACGAACCCGACCACCGGAGGGACGCCGCCACTGCTGTAGGGGCCGCCGCTGGACATGGCCGCGAAACCGTCACCGCCTCCGGAGGAGCTGCCGCCCAGCCGGCGCCCGGCCTGCTGCAGCGTCATCACGGTGACCACGCACTCGGCCTGGCCGGAGTCGATCGCGGCGGCGGCCAGGCCCAGGGAGCCGGCGCTGCCGCCGCCTCCGGACGTCAGCGTCGCGGCGAACCTGACCTCGGGTATGCCCAGCATCGAGGCGAGCTCGGCGGGGTCGACCGACGCCGAGTACAGCGCGAACCCGTCCAGGTCCTTGATGGTGAGCCCGGCGTCGTCGAGCGCGCCGAGGATCGACCGGCAGGCCAGTTCTGTCTCGGTGAGGGGAAGCGACTCCCCGCGCCGGTAGTAAGGCGTCGCGCCGATCCCGACGATGGCGGTCTTGTCCTTCAGGGTCATCGCAACCTCTTATCTCCCCGGGCGGGTGTGTCGCGTTCGAGTGCAGCGGCGAGCACCGGCACCTCGGCGAGCGCGCGGAGGGCGTCGTTGAGGTGTGTGCAGCCGGGGACGCCCTTCAGCCGGTCGAGCACCACCTCGCGGAGATCGGGCATGGCCACGCCCTCCAGCACGGTGACGTTCGGTGCCGCGAGCGGGCATTCGGTGAACGGAAGGACGCGGGGCAGCGCCTCCACCGACAACAGGCGCCCGTCGAGGGCTCCGGCGGTGGCGAGCACCTGGTACTCGTGGACGGCGATCTCCGTGCCGTCCGGCTCCCAGCAACCGTCCCGGAACATCGCGTCGATGTGCAGGGTGTCCCCTTCCCGCCAGACGTCGATCCGGCGGGCGCGGCGCATCGCCATCTGGGGCGGCGCGGGAAGTTCGTGCCACCCGATCGGGTCGTCGGGGTCGATGAGCGGTGGCACGGCCGCGACGGCATGCCCGATGTCGGATTGGCTTCCGTCGGGGTTGAGCGAGGACGCCCCCGGACGGAAGCCCGAGCAGATGCCTTGCATCGATCGTCGTGGCATGCGGTCGCGCAGCCGCGCCAGCTCGGGGAGATGGTCGCGCCACCGGAACCAGGCGAACCCGGCGATGAGCGAGGAGCCGGCGAGATCGTCCAGCAGCAGGTACAGCGGGTCGCCGCGTTCCCGCAGACCCGGTGCGACATCGGCGATCGCCGAGCGCAGCCTGCCGCCCGCGCGGGCTCCGGCGAGCGGGGACAGGTCCGGTGCCGCGCCGGGCGCGGTGATCGACTCGATGGTCCGGTCGAGCGTGGTGCGGGCGACCAGGTCGGACTGCCCCAGGACCTCGGGACGCCCGCCCGGGCCGGTGCGCAGGTCACGGCAGCGGCCTTCCAGGCGCAGCCCGGAGAAGATGCCATCGGGCCAGGTCATCAGGAGGGTCGAGGTGCGCCGGACGGAGTCCGGGCGGCGCGTGGGCGGTCGTGCCGCGGGGCCGAGGACGGCCGGTGCGGGGTCCGTCATGCCGGACGCGCTATTTCGAGAACCACGTTCCCATATTAGCCGTGACGCGTCCCGGGCACAGCCCCCGGGGGCCGGATGGTGATCGGGAAGGCTGCTCAGCCGGTCGTGACGCCCAGCGCCCGGCGCAGGAAGGACAGCAGGTCGGCCCGCAGTTCGTCCTTGCCGGCCGGGTCCGGCACCTCCCGCATCCGGGCGGCGGTGTCCCAGACCGCGGCGTAGATGAGATGGGCGTCGGCCTCCGGAGCGCCACCGGTAAACGAGCCGTCCGCCGCCCCTGCGGTGAGCGTCGCGGTGAGCCGCTCGACCAGCGGCGCGTTGGCGCGCGCCAGTTCCCCCGGTGGCAGCGCCTGCATCACACCGGCGGAGCCCAGGACCTCCGCGCGGCGAGCGCGCGGGCGGTCCCTGACCAGGGAGAGGATCTCGTCGACCCAGGCCACCAGTGCCGGCCACGGCCCGGGTGCCGCCTCGACCCGGCGGGTCACGGCCGCGGCGAAGCCCTCGGCGTCGCGGTGCACCATCGCCGTGAGCAGTTGTTCCTTGGAGTCGAAGTGGCGGTAGAAGGCCCGCCGTGGCACGCCCCCCTCGGCCCGGACGTCGGCGATCGTGACGTCCTGATAGCCCTTGCGGGCGACCACCGTGAACGCCGCCTCGAGGAGCAGCCGCAGCTCCTCGGATTCCGCGTAGCGCCGGGGTCTGCCGGGACCCGGGCGCGTGCCGCCGTCGCGGCCGGTGGACGGAGCGCCGGGGGCCTGGGAGTCGGGGTCGATGACGTTGCGAGGCGACACGAGCCGAGCGTACCCATCGCTGCCCGCGATCCCGGCCCGCTCCGGTGCCGCCTCGCATCGCATCATTGAGGCCCGGGAGAAAAACAGACTATGATTTAGTCGGTTTAACCGGGTTCGGAGGAGTGCGGATGAAGATCGATGCCAATCTGGGCGGCGACCTGGCCTCGGCTCCGGCCACGGCGGCGAAGCTGGAGGAGGAGGGGTACCGCGGCATCTGGGTGGGCGAGGCCGGCAATGACCCGTTCCTGCTGAGCCTGCAGGCCGTCTCTGCCACGGAGTCGGTGACCGTCGGCACTTCGGTCGCCATCGCGTTCGCCCGCACCCCCATGACGCTGGCCACGGTGGGTTTCGATCTGGCGAAGCATTCCCAGGGCCGGTTCGTTCTCGGTCTGGGATCGCAGGTGAAGGCGCACATCGAGCGGCGCTACTCGATGCCGTGGTCGCGTCCGGCGGCGCGGATGCGCGAGCTGATCCTGGCGATGCGTGCGATCTGGGCCTGCTGGCAGGACGGCGAGAAACTCGACTTCCAGGGCGACTTCTACACCCACACCCTGATGACGCCGTTCTTCGCGCAGCAGCCGCATGAGTACGGGCCGCCGCCGGTCTACCTGGCCGGGGTGGGGGAGCGGATGACCGAGGTCGCGGGCGAGGTCGCGGACGGCTTCTTCGTCCACCCGTTCACCACCGAGCGTTACCTGCGGGAGGTCACGCTCCCCACCCTGGAGCGCGGACGGGCGAAAGCCGGGAAGAAGGACTTGGACGGCTACACCGTTTGCGGTTCGTCCATGGTGGTCACCGGCCGCACCGAGGAGGAGATCGCCAAGGCCGCCCGAGGGGTCAAGCGGCAGATCGCGTTCTACGCCTCCACGCCCGCCTACCGGGCCGTCCTGGACCTGCACGGGTTCGGTGACATCCAGCCCGAGCTCACCGCGCTCTCCAAGCAGGGCAAATGGCGCGAGATGACCGATCTGATCACCGATGACATCCTGAACGAGTTCGCGGTGACCGGGACGCCGGACGAGATCGGACCCGCGTTGCAGGCCAAGATCGGCGACATCTATGACCGGGTGAGCCTCTACACCCCGTACCGCATCGACCCGGCCTCGTTCGCCCCGGTCCTCGGCGGCCGCGGTACGGACCGATGAGGCACCCTTGGGATCGTCCGCTGGGCAGCTGGCATCTCGCCGAGCACTACCCTGACCGGACGGCCGTCCTGAGCTGCCCGTCCGGCGAGGAGCTCACGTATGCGCAGCTCGCGGGGCGGGCGCACCAGGCCGTCCACGCGCTGCGCGCGCTGGGCGCCGGGCACGGCGACGTGGTCGGCATGGCGCTACCCAACGACCTGGACATCGTGGTGTGGCAGCTGGCGGCGGCGGAGGCCGGCTGGCGCTACGTCACGCTCAACCCCAAGGCGCCCGCCGCGGAAGTGGCGGCGATCGCCGAGCACGCGGAGATGAAGGCGCTGATCGTCCACGCCCAGTATGCCGGGGGCGCGGGAGCGGTCACCGGCGTGCCGATCCGGATCAGCGTGGGCGGCCACATCGGGGGCTTCACGCCCCAAGAGGACGTGCTGCGCGGGCATCCGGGCACCGCGCCACCGGACCGTGCCGCGGGTATGCCGCTGGTGTACACCTCGGGCACGACCGGCAAACCGAAGGGGATCTGGCGGGAGATGCCCGCCGTCGCCCCGGAGGCGATGGCCGACGCGATGAAGACGTTCGCGCACGCGTTCCGGTTCACGCCCCTGGAGGGCGCGCATCTGGTGTCGGCCGGCATGTTCCACGGCGGTTGCCAGGGCTTCTATCTCGCGGCGTTGCACGTCGGCCAGCCACTGGTCATCATGGGCACCTTCGACGCCGAGGAGACGCTGCGGCTGATCCAGGAACACCGGATCACCACCGGCTACATGGTGCCGACGCAGTTCGCACGGCTTCTGCGGCTGCCGCATGACGTGAAGGCCGGCTATGACGTCTCCAGCCTGGAGTCCATCGTGCACGCGGCGGCGCCCTGCCCGCCGGAGCTCAAGAAGCGGATGCTGGCCTGGTGGGGGCCGGTGATCTGGGAGACCTACGGCGGCACGGAGGGCGCCGCGACGATCGCCAAGCCGCACCACTGGCTGGCCAAGCCCGGCACCGTGGGCCGCCCCATCCGTGGCAGGACGCTCCGGATCCTGGACGACGACGGCAACGAACTCCCGCCCGGGCAGGTGGGCGCGGTCTACCTGGACGGCGGCGGCCCTGGCTTCTCCTACCACCGTGACCCCGAGCAGACCGCCGAGGTCTTCCGGGGGACGGCGTTCACCCTGGGCGACGCGGGCTACCTGGACGAGGACGGCTTCCTGTTCATCGTCGACCGCATCAAGGACATGATCATCACCGGTGGCGTCAATGTCTACCCGGCGGAGGTCGAGGCGGTGCTGGCCGTGCACCCGGCCGTCCTGGACAGCGCGGTGGTCGGTGCGCCCGATCCCGAGTGGGGTGAGCAGGTGCGGGCGTTCGTGCAGCTGGTTCCCGGCCGTGACCCGTCCGACGAGCTGGCCGCGGAGCTGATCGCGTACTGCCGGGAGCGCCTGGCGAGCCACAAGTGCCCGCGCGTGGTGGAGTTCCGTCCCGAGCTGCCGCGTACCGAGACCGGCAAGCTTTACAAACGCCTGCTCCGTGACGAGCTCCGGAATAGAGCCGCATGACCACGACGGGCCTGCGCGACGAGGTGCGCGCCTGGCTGCGGGAGAACTGGTCGACCTCGGTCACGCTCGCGGAATGGTGGCGGCGGCTGTTCGAGGCCGGCTACGCCCACCCCGCCTGGCCGGAGGGGCTCGGCGGCCGGGGAATGTCCCGGGACGACGCCCGGGCCGTCACCGCCGAACTCGCCGCCGCACAGGTGATCGGCCCGCCGCTCGGAGTGGGACAGGGCCTGGGCGGCGGCACCCTGCTGGCACACGGCGGCCCTGACCTTCAAGCCCGGTTCCTGCCCCCGCTGGCCCGCGGCGACGAGGCGTGGGTGCAGCTGTTCAGCGAGCCCGGCGCGGGCTCCGACCTGGCGAGCCTGTCCACCCGCGCGGTCCTGGACGGCGACGAGTGGGTGATCAACGGCCAGAAGGTGTGGAGCTCGGGAGCCTTCACCGCCGACCGCGGCATGCTGCTCGCACGCACGGACCCCGACGTGCCGCAACACAAGGGCATCACGTACTTCATCATCGACATGGACCAGTCCGGCGTCGAGGTGCGCCCGCTGCGGCAGCTGAGCGGGGAGGCGCACTTCTGCGAGGTGTTCCTCAACGACGCTCGTGTGCCCGCCGACCGGGTGGTGGGCACGGTCGGCGACGGGTGGCGGGTCGCCCGCACGACGCTGGCACTGGAACGTGACGGCCTGGGCGGCGAGGGCCTCGCCGGCCTCAGGATCATCGAATGCGGCCGCAAGTCCGGCAACCTCGACCGGGTCGTCGCCGACCTGCTCGCCGAGCCGGTCCCCGCCGCGCGCACCGCCTTCTTCCTGTCGCCGCAGGCCATGGTGGCGCTGGCCAGGGAACGCGGCCTGACCACCGACCCGGTGATCCGCAACGCGCTGGCGGACTACCGGATCGAGGCCGAAGTGATGAGGCTGACCGGGCAGCGCGTCAAGGCCGCCGCCGCGCAAGGCCGTCCGCCCGGACCGGAGGCCTCAACGCTCAAGCTGGCGATGAGCCTGCAGGGCCGCCGCTTCCGCGATCTCCTCCTGAAGATCCTGGGACCGGACGGGGTGCTGGTCGACGCCGACGGCCCCGACGACGGCCGCGCCCACGCCGCCTTCTACTGGAGCTTCGCCGGGACGATCGGCGGCGGCACCGACGAGATCCAGCGCAACGTCATCGCCGAACGCGTCCTCGGTCTTCCCCGCGACCCCGACCCGAGCCGCGACGTCCCGTACCGCGACCTGAAAACCGGCACCCGCGCCCCTTAGGCAGGCCGGCCGGCCCCTTAAGCCTTAGGGCTGGCCGGGGCGCAGTTGGACGAAGAGCCCCTCGGCTTCGGCGCAGAGGGTGTCGCCGTCGTGGATGGTGCCCCTGAGGAAACGCTTGCGGCCCTCTTCGCGGTCGAACCAGGCTTCGGCGCGCAGGTCCTTCCCGATGGGGGTGATGCTGCGGTAATCGACGTGCAGGTAGGCGGTTCGCGAGATGGGACGGCCGCCGGTGTTGGCGAGCCGGCCGAGCATCTCGTCGAACATCAGCGGGATCGCGCCGCCGTGGACCGCGCCGTTGCCGCCGAGGTAGTGCCGTCCGAACCGGATCCGGCCCCGGACGCGCTGCTCGTCGGACTCCTCGACGTCGAAGACGGGGACGAGCGTCTGGCCGCGTCCGGGCAGGTCGGTGCGGTGCCCGGTGATCTGCTCCCGCTCCGGGACGGTGTGCGGTGCCAGGTCCGCGGCCAGGTGCTCGAAGGTCCGGGTCAGCTCCTTGAGCAGTTCCGGGGGCGGGGCGGCACCGGTGATCCGGTCCTGGAGCAGCCGGAGCGCGTCGATCATGGCGGCGAACTCCGGGCCGCCGGGGGCGGAGTCGTCCCCGGCGCCGGCGCCCCAGCCGCCCCTGGGCAGATGGCTCATCCGCGCACCGTGGGACGGAAAAGCGGAAGCAGCCAACCGTCGGAGATGGGGGAGAACAGCACCTCGACCTGCATGCCGATCTCGACCTTCTCCGGGTCGACGTCCACGACGTTGCTGACCAGCCGGGCGCCCGGGGCGTCGGGCAGGTCGAGGATCGCCGGGACGAGCGTGATGTCGGGGAGGCCCGGGAAGCCGTGCACCACCGAGAAGCTGAACACGGTCGCGCGGCCGGACAGCTGTGTCCAGTCCACGTTGGTGGACTGGCACTCCGGGCAGAACGGCGTGGGCGGCAGCCGGAACGTGCCACAGTCGGCGCATTTGGGTGCGACGAGCCGTTTCTCCTTGGCGGCCTGCCAGAACGGCTCGGTGGAGGTGTCGGTGGTGATCCGCACGTGGTCGGCGGGCAGTGCCTGCGCCTTCAAGTCTTCTCCCATGGGTGTCACCCGTCCCGGCCGAGGATCAGCCCGCTGACCGGCAGGGACGCCGGGCCGCCGGTGACCAGGGCGAGTTCGGCGTCCGCGACCTGGTTGACGGCGGTGCCGCGCAGTTGCTCGACGGCTTCGCGGATGTGGGTCATGCCGATGATGTAGGCCTCGGAGAGCTGGCCGCCGTGGGTGTTCACGGGGATGGAGCCGCCCTTGTAGCGGATCGCGCCGCTCTCCACGAACTCGCCGCCTTCGCCTTTCTCGCAGAAGCCGTAGTCCTCCAGCTGCATCAGGACCATGGGGGAGAAGTGGTCGTACAACAGCGCCACATCGATGTCGGCGGGCGTGACTCCTGCCCGCTTGTACAGGTGCTTGGCGACCGGCGCGTGACCGGAGGAGGCGAACGTCTCGTCCGGCATGCCCATCCAGGCGAATGCGCGTCCCCAGTCGCGGCTGCCGCCGTGCGCGGCGGCGATGACCGGGACGGGCTTCTGCCGCAGATCGCGCGCCTTGTCCATGCTGGTGGTGATGACGGCGACGGCGCCGTCGGTCTCCAGGCAGAAGTCGTACAGGCACAGCGGCTCGGCGATCATCCGCGCGTTGAAGTAGTCGTCCAGTGTCATCGGGTCGCGCTTGAGCGCGGTCTCCCGGTTGGCCGCGTTCTCCCGCTGGGACATCGCGATCTCGGCGAACGCCTCCCGCCGCGTGCCGTACAGGTGCATGTGGCGGCGGGTGAGCACGGACATCAGGTGCCCCGGCCCGGACAGCCCGGACGGCTGCAGGAACGAGTTGATCGGGTTCGGCGGCGCGGCGGCGAAGACGCTGCCGAGCCGCTGCCTGGACTGCTGCAGGGCCATCACGGTGACCACGACGGTGGCGTCCCCGGCGAGGATGGCGGCGCGGGCGAGCCCGATGGAACCGGCCGAGCCGCCGCCTCCGGACGTCAGCGCGGCGCTGAACGTGACCTCGGGGATGCCGAGCGTCTCCATGAACGTGGCCGTGTCCATCGTGTCGCCGTACCCGGCACTCGCGCCGGAGTAGTAGGCGAAACCGTCGATGTCCTTGACCGACAGACCGGCGTCCTCGCAGGCCGCGATGATGGCCCTGCCGGCCAGTTCGGTGATGGTCTGCGGGACCGACCGGCCGCGCGGGTAGTACGGCGTCGCGCCGACCCCGACGATCGCGACCTGTCCCTGGATACGGCTCACGGTGTGTCCTTCTCACTTCCGGTGTGGACGCGGGCCAGCCGCAGCCCCTCCTCCCGCGACGGCGCGGTGATCTCCCAGCGCTCGCATGAGCAGGCGCACCGGTAGGTCCCCTCGCCGTCGGGGATGACGGACTGGGCGACGCAGCGCCCGCCCTCGCTTGCCACCTCGTGCAGGAACTCGGTGGGCGAGTCGTGCATGACGTTGCTCATGGCGGCTAGACCCCCGCGGTCTCGGCCGTCGGGAGCGGCGGCACGCCCGGGAACAGCTCGGTGAACGCCTCGACGGTGATCCGCCGCCTCAGCGCCGGGTCCACGTCGTCGAACAGTTGGTGCAGCGTCTCCTGGGTGTGGCCGTAGGTGCCCTCCATGTGCGGGTAGTCGCTGCCCCACATCACGTTCCGGTAGCCCATCGACTCGGCCGCCGCGACGGCGGTGGCGTCATGCTGGAACGAGGCGTACACCTGCGAGTAGATGATCTCGCGCGGCGAGCGCTTGAGCTTGGGGCGGACCGCCATGGCGTGCTGCCGGTAGCCCTCCTCGATCCGGTCGGCGATGAACGGCACCCAGGTGGCGCCGCCCTCGGAGATCAGGATCTTCAGGTCGGGGTGCCGGTCCAGGGCGCCGGACGCGACCATCTTCACCACCGCGCGCTGCCCGCCGAACGTCGTCTCGGTGTAGTTCAGGACCGCGCCGCCAGGGCCGCGGTAGACCACGCCCGCCGAGGCGCCCTTGGACAGGTCGATGGGGTCGGTGCCGATGTGGAAGGCCAGTACGATGCCCGCCTCCTCGGCGGTGGCCCAGAACGGCTCCCAGGAGTCGTGGTTGTAGTCCTTCTGCAGCGGGTGCGGCGTGACCGGCAGGAACACCGCGCGGAAGCCCATCTCCGCGACCCGCTTGAGCTCGGCGACCGCGTCGTCGATGTCGAGCGTGGACACCTGCGCGGTGCTGATCAGCCGCGGGGAGTACTTGTCGATCGTCTCGAAGGCCCAGTCGTTGGACACCTTCAGCGCCTCGCGCAGCACTTCAGGCGTGCGGAACGAGCTGCTCCACATGCCCAGCGAGGGGAACACCAGCTCCGCCCAGATGCCCTCCTGGTCGAGGTCGGGCAGCCGCTTGGTGATGTCGCCGGCCCCGGGCGCGCGATGCGACGCTTCGAGGAACTCCAGCGCCTTGCCGGTGGGCAGCTTGCGGCGGAAGGACATCCCGTCGATGTGGACGGTCTCCCACTGCCCGTCGGGGTCCTTCTCGGTCCGCGGCACCAGCTCGGCGAGCCGCGGCGGCAGGGCCTCGCGCCACAGGTCGTCGGGCTCCAGGAAGTGCGAGTCGCCCGAGTTCGCCCAGATCTTCTGCGTGTCGCCCATCGGGTCCTCCATTGTCGTGTCGTTTCAGGGTGTGGTGCGGCCGAGGAGGGCGGGGACGTCCTCCAGGGCCCGCAGCATGTCGTTGAGGTGCGTGCAGGTGGTCGTGCCGGTGAAGGTCTCCCGGACGTGCCGGCGGAGGCCGGCGAGCCGGACGCCCGCCAGCCGTCCCGCGCTGGCGACGGCCGCCGGGCACTCCACCCATGGCAGGACGCGGGCGCGGGCCTCGCAGCTCGTGACCGTGCCGCCGTCGATGCGAGCGGTCAGCGTGTATTCGTGGATGACGGTCTCCAGGCCGTCCGGACGGACGTAGGAGTCGCGGAACAGCGCGTCCACGGTGGCGCGCTCGCCGGGCACGGCGGGGTTCTCTGGGAGCACGTCGATCCGGCGGGCGCGGCGCATTCCCTGCGGTGGCAGAGGATCGGTCGCGTGCCAGGCGGCGGGATCGTCACCGGTGTCCAGCGGGAGTGCGGGCGGTCCCGTGACGACCGGGGGGAGCCCGGTGTCCGCGACCCCGTTCATGATCGTCCCGCCGGTGGCGAATCCGGCGCACTGGTCGGCTGCGAAGCCGGGCCGCCCGGCGCGGCCGGGCGTGGTGCCCTGCCGCGCCATCGCGGCCCGCATCGCCGCCTCTGGCGTTCCGGCGCTCATGGCGTGCCCGGAGACCAGCGTGGTGACGGGCAGTTCGTCCAGCAGCAGGTAGAGCAGGTCGTGCTCCGCCGCCAGATCCGGGTCCGCCTCGTCCAGCCTGCCCCGGAACCCCGAGCTCACCCGCGCACCGAGCAGCGCGTCCAGGGGCCGCGCGGGGTCGGTGCTCAGCTCCCGCAGGAGACGTCCGCCGACGAAGTCCACGACCGCGCGGACGCTCGCCTCCGACACCGTGTGCGCCTCGCCGGAGTCGCCGGTGCGCAGATCGCGGCCCCGTCCGGCGAGGACCAGGGGGCCGCCCAGGCCGTCCGGCCGCACCATGTCGACGGTGCTGGTGCGCCGGACCGACCCGGCACGCCGGGCGGGCGTGCCGGAGGTCGGTTCGTGTATCCCGTGACGCGGGTGCAGCGGGCGCACCGGAAGTGGGACGGTCATCGCGGCTCCAGGAGCCCGGCCGAGTCGGGAGCGGGCCGGTGGTGTCCGGCCCTCCGTAGTGAAAATGGCTTTTTCACTCATACCCGTTTAATCCCGTCCTTGTCAAAGTGCCGCCGGCCGGGCCGGCGTCAGCCGATGACGCCGCGCTCGCGCAGCCCGGCGATCGCGTCCTCGTCGTAGCCGAGCTCGGCCAGGACGAGGTCGGTGTGCTCGCCGACCGAGCAGCCGCCGTCGGCCTTCGTCGCCGAACGGGAGAACCGCACGAGCGGTCCCATCCGCAGATGCTCGTCGAAGATCGCGTTGGTGGCGGTCGCGCAGTACTCCGCCGAGAGCGCCTCGTCGGTCTGCAGGACCAGTTCGGGGATCCGCTCGGTGACCTGGACGCAGCCGACGTCCGCCTTGCCGAGCAGGTCCTCCCACTCGGCGGCGGGCCGCCGCGCGAACACCTCGCCCAGCGCCTCAGCGAGCGCCGCGTCGTTCTCCCGGCGCGCCTCGGGCGTCGCGAACCGCTCGCCGCCAAGGTCGGCCTCGGCCGCCAGAGCCTCCCGCAGCGGCGTCCATTCCCGGGGCTCGGGCGCGGCCAGGAACACCCAGCCCTCGGCCGCTTTGTACATCCGGTACAGGGCGTGGTAGCCGTGCCCGTCCGGGTCGGGCGCCGACACCGGGCGGCGGCCGGGGTAGTCGACGACCTGCTCCAGGATCGCGTGCGTCGTGGTGCCGACCATGGTCGCGGTGAGCGGCCCCATCGGGCGGCCACGGCGCCGGGCGAGCACGCCCAGCAGGATGGTGGACGCGACGCCGAGCGCGGCGATCCCGTCCGCCTGGATCGTGGGCACCGCCGTCGCGTTCATCAGCCGGATGGCCCCGGCCTTGATCTCCTCCAGCGAGCCCGTCGCGTGCGCGGCGTCCGGCGCGTCCGTCAGCGCCAGCCCGAACGCCGCGCCGATGGACGGGGCGTACGCGGGCCGCATGCCGGAGGGGCCGCCCGTCCCGTAGCCGGGGGCGTTGACGTACACGAGATCGGGGTTGACCTTCCGGAGCGAGTCCGCGTCCACCCCCGTGCGCTCGGCCGCGCCCGCTCGGAAGCTCTGCAGCACCACGTCCACCTTTGCGGCCAATTCTCGGACGATGCGCAGCCCCTCATCGGTGCCGAGGTCGAGCGCGACGCTCTCTTTGCCCTGCAGGACCTTGGCGCCGCCCGACTCCGGGAACGGCGCGATGGTGCGGATCTGGTCGCCCTCCTTGGCCTCGACCTTGATCACGCGTGCGCCGAGGTCGGTGAGGATCGTGGCACCGTACGGCCCGGCGAACATCGTGCCGAGCTCCAGGATCGTGATGCCCTCCAGCGGCAGCCCGGCAGGCGCGTCCGCCGGGGCCTCGGTCGTGGCGGGCGCCGTGACACCGCGCAGCTCGGCGCCGTGCTCGTCCAGGCGGGGCGCCGGGCGGGGCGGGGTCAGCGGCATCTCGTTCTCGTGCACCAGCGTGGACGGCTGCGTGACACGGCCGAACTCGGGGTCCTCGCCGACGGCCACGCGGTGGTCGTGGTGCAGCTGCGGGTGGTCCAGGGCTCCGGCGCCGGCCCGGAACACCTCGGCCATGATGTCGGGGTTGGTGTCGAAGACCCGCTGCCACTCCTCGAGAGTCCGCTCCCGCACCTTCCTGATCATGATCTCCC
This sequence comes from Actinomadura sp. SCN-SB, assembly GCF_043906805.1. Classification (NCBI taxonomy): domain Bacteria; kingdom Bacillati; phylum Actinomycetota; class Actinomycetes; order Streptosporangiales; family Thermomonosporaceae; genus Actinomadura; species Actinomadura sp. SCN-SB. The sequence continues at coordinate 25,537 of NZ_JBIMPP010000033.1, forward strand.
AGAGCTCGGTGCGCAGCTCCTGGCTCTCCAGGACCGGCAGCCCCTTCCACTTCGGGTCGGCCAGCATCTCCATCAGCCCGAACTCCTGCAGCATCGCGGCGAACAGGCGCGGCTGGACCTGCGCGAACTGCAGCCAGTGCCCGTCCTTGGTGGGCGCGATCAGCAGCGGGTAGACCAGCGGCGCCTGCGGCTCGCCCTCCTCGGTGAACGCCTCGACGTTCTGGTAGGCGTCCGGCCAGCGCAGGCCGACCATCTCGGTGAACCACGTCCAGGTGTCCAGGGCGGTGACCCCGCGGACCATGTCGGCCTCGATGTGCTGGCCGAGGCCGCTGGACTCCCGCTCGATGAGCCCGGTGAGGATGCCCTGCACGGCCGTCTGCGTCGCTCCCCAACCCGCGTACGGGACGGACACGAACGCGGGCCCGGGCCGTGGCACCATCCGCTTCTTCGTCTGGAACACGCCGAGCTTGGCCATGACCATGCCCTCGTAGCCCTTGAGGTGAGCCCACGGGCCGGACGAGCCGAACCCGGTGATCGCCGCGCTGACCAGCCGCGGGTTGAGGGCGGCCAGATCGGACGGTGCCAGCCGCAGCCGGGCGGCAGCCGCGGGGCGGAGCGTCATGACCAGCGCGTCCGCCGTGGCGATCAGGCCGTCCAGCACCGCGCGGTCGGCCTCGTCGTGCAGGTCGAGGGCGATGCTGCGCTTGCCGCGGGCCAGAGCGGGCCAGGCCGCGCGCTCCCGCAGCGGGCTGCCGCCCGGCGGCTCGACCTGGACCACGTCCGCGCCGGCGTCGGCGAGGAACTGCGTCGCCTGGGCGCCGGGGACCGTGGTCGACAGGTCGATGACCGTGATCCCGGCCAGTGGTCCGCCGTCCTGCCGCTCGCGCCCGGTCGCCGCGCGCGCTCCCGCGGAACCTTCGCCCACCGTGCCACCTCCATGGTCATGAATCTAACTTCGTTAACTAGGTACGATACGTAAGTGAGTGTGACCCGGGCAACACGGTGGAAACAAAAACTCCGGTCGAAATGCCCCGGTCAGGGGCGTGAACCGGACCTTCGAGGTGCTGCCGTGTGTGACGGTCAGTGCGCGGGACGGGAGGCCCCGAGGGCGCGCAGCGCGAACCCGGTGATCTGTTCGGCCACGGTGGCCGCACTGTCGCGTGCGGTCCCGGCCATCTGGTCCTCGAAGGCCTGGCCGAGAGCGGCTCGGATGGACCGCGCGTCCGGCTCCGGGTCGGCCCAGGGGAACGAACCGTCCGCCAGCCCCGCCTTCAGGATCTCGGCGATGAGGCTTTCCTGGTCGGCCAGGGCACGCGCGCGTTCTTCCGCGTAGCCCCTGGCGCGGGTCGCGTCGCCGGAACTGAGCGCCAGCACCCGGCTGCGGCGGCGCTCATCCGAGGTGATCCGCAGCATCCCGCCGATCAGGAGGCCGAGCGCCTCGGGTGGGCCTGCGGCGGACGCCACGAATGACCGCAACTCGGTCATCACCCGGGTGCTGTCCCGCCGGAACATGGACAGGAGCAGCGCGTCCTTGGACTCGAAGTGCCGGTAGAACGCCCGGGTCGACAGGCCCGCCTCGTTGAGGATGTCGGTGATGGACACCGGCGCGCCCTCCGCGGCCGCCAGGCAGCGGTACGCGGCGTTGATGATGCGCACCCTCTCGGTGGCCTGCCCCGGCGGCACGAGCGCTGCCCCTTCCTGTACGTGGCGAGATTCGGGCCACAACCTTATCCAGCGTGAACCCGAGCACTGCCCAGATACCAGGTCGGCGGGAGGTGCGGCGTCGGCTAACGCTCGAGCAGGCGCATGGCGAGGTCGACCGTCGACGTACAGGACGCCTCGATGTCGGCATCGGTCGCGAACGGCTCCTCGAAGCCTTTGGTGAGGGCCTTCATCGTCACCGCGCCGTAGAGGCATTCGACGACCGGGTCCACGGCCGCCTCGTCGATGTCGTCGCCGCGTTCGCGTGCTCGGTCGAAAACCCGCTGCACAGCCTGCCGGTGCTGCCGCGCGATCTCCTCCGCGACGTGCTGGTAGGCACGGTTGGCGACGGCGTCCACGGTGATCCGGAACGTCGCGTAGCCGATCGGGTCCAGCAGGAAGCGCAGGAGGTTGGTCGTCAGCTGGATCAGATCGCCGCGCAGCGATCCGGTGTCGACGTCCTCGATGCCCTTCGAGCGTGCCCGGACGCTCTCGACCAGCAGCGCGTCACGATCGGGCCAGCGCAGGTACACGGTGGACTTCCCGACCCCGGCGCGACGGGCGACGCCGTCCACGGTGAAGCCGGCCGAACCGCGTTCGAGGAACTCGTCGATCGCGGCGTCGAGGATGCGCTGCTCGACCAAGGGGTCGCGCGGTCGCCCGGGGCGCCTGCGGGTCGTCCCGGTGGCCTGTGGCCTCTCCTCGCCAATGCCGGACATCGCGCCCATCACACCATGCCGATTGATCACTGTCACCTGGTGAAGGCCAATTTCCGACGATTTCGTCCGTAACTCTTGACATGTGCCCCGAGTCACAGATGATGGTGCGACAAAGTTAACTCAGTCAGTCTTGAGGAGTGTCGCATGCCCGACGTCGACCGTACGCCGCCGAAGGTCCACCTCAGGATCAACGGCGAGAAGCTCGAGAGCGGATCCGGTGGGACCTACGAGCACGTCAGCCCCGTCACCGAGCAGGTGGACGCCCAGATCCCGCTCGCCGGCAAGGAGGAGATCGACCTCGCCGTCTCCAAGGCGCACGAGGCGTTCCAGAGCTGGAAACGCACGCCGCCCGCGCGGCGCCGGGCGCTGCTGCACAAGCTGGGCGACCTGATCGAGGCGAACGCCGCGGAGTTCGCAAGGCTCGGTGCCCTCGACAACGGCACCCCCGTGACCGTCGGCTCGGCATTCCCCGTGCACTCCGCCGAGTGGACCCGCTACTACGCCGGGTGGGCGGACAAGATCCAGGGAGACCTCACCGGCAACCCGATCCAGGACGGCGAGCTCGGCTACACCCTCGCCCAGCCGTACGGCGTGGTCGGGATCATCATCACCTGGAACGGCCCGCTGATCTCGCTCGCCATGAAGATCCCCGCCGCGGTCGCGGGCGGGAACACGGTGGTCGTCAAGCCGTCCGAGCTGACCCCGTTCAGCGGCGAGCTGTTCATGGATCTCGTCGAGGAGGCGGGCTTCCCCCCGGGCGTCATCAACGTCCTTCCCGGTACGGCGGAGGCCGGTGCCCAGCTGGTGGCCCATCCGCTGGTGAAGAAGGTCAGCTTCACCGGCGGTCCGGCCACGGCCACCAAGATCCTTGAGACCTGTGCGCCCGACATGAAGCCGGCGGTGCTGGAGCTGGGCGGCAAGTCGGCCAACATCGTCTTCGAGGACGCCGACCTGGACGCCGCGTGCCAGCTCGGCGCGATGTTCTCGCTGATCGTCCTGTCGGGCCAGGGTTGCGCCTTCGCCACCCGGATGATCGTGCACGAGGACGTCTACGACCAGGTCGTCGAGCGGCTGAAGCTGATCGCCGAGAACGTCGCGGTCGGCGATCCGTTCGACCCGGGCGTCATGTCCGGCCCGGTCGTGAACGAGGCCGCGGTCGAGCGGATCACCGGAATGATCGAGCGTGCCCAGGAGCAGGGCGCGACGCTGGTGACCGGTGGCACCCGGATGGACCGCGACGGCTTCTTCATCCAGCCGACGGTGTTCACCGACGTCGACCCCGGCTCCGAGCTCGCGCAGACCGAGGTCTTCGGCCCGGTACTCGCGATCTTCAAGTTCTCGACGGAGGACGAGGCGATCGCGCTCGCCAACAACACGCGCTACGCCCTCTCGTCGTATGTACAGACCAACGACCTGGGGCGTGCGGTCCGCGTCGCCGCCGAACTCGAGGCCGGCGAGACCCTCATCAACGGCGCCATGAACCTGCAGGTGGGCCGCCCGTTCGGTGGCTTCGGCCTGTCCGGGGTGGGCAAGGAGGGCGGCCGCCAGGGCATCGAGGAGTTCCTCCGTATCCGCAGCGTCGGCATCGCCGTCTGACAGCCCCAAGCCGCCCCAACGGAAGAGAGCGCCACCATGACCGGAAACCTCGAAGGCCGCGTCGCCTTCATCACGGGCGCCGCCCGCGGCCAGGGCCGTGCGCACGCGGTACGCCTCGCCCGCGAGGGTGCCGACATCATCGGACTCGACATCTGCGAGGACATCCCCACCTTCGACTACTCCTGCGGCACCTGGGAGGAGCTGGAGGAGACCGCCGCCCTCGTCGCGAAGCAGGGGCGCAAGATGGTCATCGGCAAGGCCGACGTCCGCGACCCCGCGGCTGTGCAGCGGGTCTTCGACGACGGCTACGCGGAGCTCGGACGCGTCGACATCGTGATCGCCAACGCCGGAATGATCCGCTACGCCGAGCCCGAGAACCCGGCCCGGGAGTGGCAGGACAGCCTCGACGTCATCCTCACCGGCGCGTTCAACACCGTGCAGGCCTCCGTCGGCAAGCTCGTCGAGGGTGGCAACGGCGGATCGATCGTGCTGGTCAGCTCCAGCGCGGGCCTCAAGGGCACCGGCAGCCACCTGCCCGCGGCGCAGGCCTACACCGCGGCCAAGCGCGGACTGGTCGGCTACATGCAGGTCCTCGCCCAGCTCTACGCGGAGCACTCGATCCGGGTCAACACCATCCACCCGACCGGCGTGGTCTCCGGCATGACCACCAACGAGGCGATGCTGAAGATGGCCGCCGACCCGAACACCAACATCGCGGCCATGCAGAACCTGCTGCCCATCCAGATCCTCCAGCCGGAGGACATCGCGAACGCCGTGGCCTATCTGGTGAGCGACGAGGCGGCCTTCATCACCGGCACCCAGTGGGCGCTCGACGCCGGCTTCTCGATCCGCTGAGAGCCGCTGAGAGAGAGGACGGACATGACGCTCACGGACCACCGCCTCGTCGGCGCGGGCTCGGTCGAGGAGGTCGGTGACCGGTTCGACGAACTCCGCCGTGCCGGGCACCGGATTGTCAAGGTCGAAGAGCCCGACCGCACCTACTGGATGGTGCTCGGCCACGACCTGACACGCGAATGCCTGCAGAACCCGGCCGTGTTCTCCAGCCAGGTCGTCACCCCGCTGAACCCGGATCCGCCGTTCAAGATGATCCCGATCCAGCTCGACCCACCGGAGCACACACGCTGGCGCCGGCTGCTTGGGCAGTACTTCTCGCCCCGCCAGATGGCCTTGCTGCGCCCCAGGCTCGAGGAACGCACCCGGGAACTGGTGGCGGCGATCAAGGAGAAGGGCGAGTGCGACTACGTCGAGGAGTTCGCGCTCCAGCTGCCGACCGTCGTGTTCCTGGAGATGATGGGCCTCCCGGTCGAGGAGCTCCCGACGTTCCTGGAGTGGGAGAAGCTCGCCCTGGCGCCCTCCGCGGACGGCACGTACGACGGCGATCGCCAGGCCGGCGGGATCTTCTCCGTGGTCGGCTACTTCCAGGCCGAGATCGCCCGCATGCGCGCCGGCGGGGAACGCGGCGAGAATCTGCTCTCCCAGATGATGGACTGGGAGCTGGACGGCGTCCCCGTCCCGGACGACGACCTGGTCAACTGCTGCCTGCTGCTGTTCCTGGCCGGCCTCGACACGGTCGCGATGAGCCTGTCCTACGCGATGTACCACCTCGCCACCCATGACGCGGACCGTGAGCACGTGGCAGCGGTCGCGGCGGCGGGCGGGCCGATGGACGAGATCGTCGAGGAGATGCTGCGCTTCTACGCGGTTCCCGAGATCGGCAGGAAGGTCGTCCAGGACATCGAACTCGACGGCCACCGACTCGAGGCCGGTGACCTCGTCCTCTTCCCCCTGGTGGCCGGGAACCGTGACGACGCGCTGGTCACCGGCGCCGACCACGTGAATCTCAAGCGTGGCCACACCACGCCGCATCTGGCGTTCGGCGGGGGTCCGCACCGATGCCTGGGCTCGCACCTGGCCCGGATCGAGATGAACATCGCACTCCAGGGCTGGCACGAGGTCATCCCCAAGTACAGCCTGGTGCCCGGCGAGGTTCCACGGGCGTACTGGACCAATGTGCACGGCCTCTTCGGGCTCCGGCTGTCGGGTTTCGGGGAGCAGTGAGTCCTACGAGGATCCAGCGTGGATCCGGGTGCCGGCCGCCTCCGGTCGGCGGCCGGGCCGGTCAGGCGTCAGGTCAGCGGGGGGCGAAGCGTTGGCCCGCGTCGAGGCGGAGGCACTGGCCGTTGAGCATGGGGTTGTCGATGATGGCCAGGGCGAACTTGGCGTACTCCTCGGGGCGGCCCATGCGCTTGGGGAAGGCGGCGTCCTTGGTGAGCTTCTTCTCGAACTCCTCGGGGATGCCCGCGGTGATGCCGGTCGCGAACAGGCTGGGTGCGATGGCGAGCACGCGGATGCCCAGGGAGCCCAGGTCGCGGGCCATGGTCAGGCACATCCCGGCGATCCCGGCCTTGGCGGCGGTGTAGGCGACCTGGCCGATCTGGCCCTCGAAGGCGGCGATGGAGGCGGTGTTGATGATGACGCCGCGCTCCTCGTCCTCGGGCTCGTTGGCGCTCATGTGGTGGGCGGCGAGCCGGGAGATGTTGAAGGAGGCGATCAGGTTGAGGTCGACGACCTGGCGGAAGGCGTCCAGGTCGTGCGGGCCCTCCTTGCCGAGGGTGCGGGCGGCGATGCCGCCGCCGGCGGTGGTGATGATGGCGTGCAGGCCGCCGAGGTCGGCGACGGCGGCGCCGATGGCCTGCTCGGTGCCGGTGAAGTCGGTGACATCGACGGGGTGGAACGGGCCGCCGAGGTCCTTGGCTACCTGGTCGCCGCCGGACCCGGGACGGTCCAGCACCGCCACGGACGCGCCGCGCGCCGCCATCAGCTCCGCGGTGGCACGGCCCATGCCGGACGCGCCGCCGACAACGATCGCCTTCTTGCCCTGAATCTCCATGCTTCCTCCATATCGCCGGTGAGCGCCGACCCGCGATTACACTGAGTTAACTAGGTTAGTCTAGTAGGTCGATGACTCGGCGGCGCACCGCCCCCGGCCGGTCGAACAGGTGCTCCCGAGCCCGGCGCATGTGCTCCACCCAGTGCCGCTCCGCGCCGTCTCCGTCCCTGTCCCGGATCAGCTCGACGAGCCGCTCGTATGAGCGCAGGGCGCGCCGGTTGCTCTCCGCCTGCGCCGTGCCCTCCAAGGGCGTCTCGTCGTAGACGGCCGCGATGTGCCGCGACATGATCTCGCCGAGCAGCGTCACCACCGTGGACAGTGTCCGGTTGCCCGACAGCCGCACGATCTGCTGGTGGAAGCGGACGGTCGCCGAGCCGAACGGGCCGTCCAGCGCGGCCGCCACCCGCTCCAGCTCCGCGGCCAGCACCTCGTGGTCGGTGTCCGAGCCGTGCTCGGCCAGCCTCCGGACCGCCGGCGGCTCGATCACCATCCGGGCCGCGTACACGTCCTCGACCGTCGTCTCCTGCAGTGCCAGCAGGAGGCTGAAGATCGGTGCGGCCGCCTCAGGGCCGGGGATGCTGACCTGCGCCCCGCCCGGCGGCCCGCGCCGGACGCGTACCAGCGAGTCCGCCTCCAGCAGCCGGAACGCCTCCCGCAGCGTCGGCCGCGATACCCCGAACCGCTCGATCAGCTCCGGCTCGGTCGGCAGCCAGTCGCCATCCCGCAGTTCGCCGCGCACGATCTGCTGCCGGATCCGCTGCGCCACCAGGTCCGCCATCTTCTTCGGGCGCAACTCGGACCGCGGTCGGCTCACCGCAGCGACCACTTGCGGGTAGGCACACCTGACCGGTCCACCTGCTTCGTCCCGATCGGGTTGCCGATGTGCGTGTACAGCAGCCCCGACCGCAGCGCCTCGGTCCGCCCGGAGTCCAGCGATTCCCACACGGCCCGGACGGTGCCCTGCACGGCAGCCGGTGGCTTCGCGGCGATGATCCGCGCGAGCTCCTCGCCCCGCGCCCACAGCTCCTCGCGCGGCAGCACCTCGCTGACCAGGCCGATCTGGTGCGCCCGCTGCGCGGACATGCGCTCGTCCAGGCCGAGCAGGGCGATCCGCATCACCTCGCCGACCGGGATCCTGCGGGCCAGCCCGATCGGCTCCAGCGCCGCGGTCAAGCCGTAGCTGACGTGCGGATCGAAGAAGGTCGCGTCGTCGGAGGCGATGACGATGTCGGACTCGTTGATCCAGTAGAACGCGCCGCCCGCCGCCATCCCGTGCACGCAGCACACCACGGGTTTCCAGACCCGGTTGAGCTTGGGCGAGAGCCGATCCCCCGGGTCCTCCTCGGACCAGAGGTTCTCCGGCCGGTGGAAGCCCTCCTTGACGTCCACCCCGGTGCAGAACGCCCGGTCGCCCGCCGCGCGCAGCACCACCACGTGCACCTCGTCGTCCTCGCGCACGATCTTCCAGAGCTCGGCGAACTCGTTGAGCATCGCCTCGTTGAAGCTGTTCATGGCCTCGGGCCGGTTCAGCGTGACCGTCGCGATATGGTCCGCGACCTCGTAGGTAACCGTGGTGAAGGCCATCCGCCCTCCAGATCTGAAGAATCTATATTCGTTAGATCTATAGCGCGTCCGAGCCGGGAACGAAAGGGCAGGCCGCCTCCGGCAAGGTGGACCCGATGGCTGTCAGGCCATGGGCAGCGCTGGGCTCCGCTTGAGTTCGGCCTTGGCGATCGTGCACGGCGACTACCTCTGGACAACGTCGTGGTCGGTCCAGCCGGCGGACAGGTGGTGGGAGTCCTCGACTGGGAGATGGCCATCCTCGGCGACCCGCTGACCGATCCAGCCTCCGCGGTGATCTGATGGGACGGCATGAACGGCCTGGACAACCCCGTCGCCGCGTCACCGGGTGACATGCCCGGCTTCCCGCCCGGCGACTTCCTGGTGGAGTCCTATACGCAGCGCTGCGGCCGGGACCTGTCCGCGTGGGCATGGTCCCTGGGGTTCACGTTCGGCGGCCTGGTGCCCGTGCTCGCCGAACGCGGGCACCACGCACTCGATTCCTGAGTAGAAGGCGGCAAAGGACAACGATGGATATCTCAGCGCTGGAGTCGTCACGGTGAGCCCGGTGGTCCATGCCTGCCGCGCCGGCCTTCGCGCCTGCCGTTCTGTATTCGTGCGTCGCGCTGATTTCCCGCGTCGCGGTGCCCGGCGTCGGGTTCACCGGGCACCGCGCGGACGCTGTCCCTTACTAGGCGTGGCTGCGGCCCTTGCACAGCCAATTGGACGCGCTGTCGGGGTCGAGGCCGTGTGGATTCTGCACGCCACCGCGGAACACCGCGGCCTGCGGATGGGGGCAGAGCCGGAAGGACCGGCCGTCGGACGGTCGCTCGGCCACGATCGAGTCTGGCGCGACGCCGTTCTCCACCCAGTTCGCGAGGGCGTCGAGCGCGCGGTCGGGGGTGTCCTGCGGTCCGTCGCCTCCGCCGCAGTGCGAGATACCGGGGACGGCGAACAGGCGCGCCCAGGTCTGCGCCTTCCGCTGCCCGCCGCTCGCCTTGACGAGTTCCTCGTAGGTCTGGGGTGCGCCGTTGTAGGAGATGACCGGGTCGTGTACCCCGTGCCAGGTCAGCAGCTTGCCACCGGCGTCCCGGAATCGCGTGAACTCCGCACCGGTGCGTGTACTGCCGAACTGCAGTCCCGCGAACGGAGCAAGGAAGGCCCGCTCGTCGTCCAGACTGGTGAAGTCGTAGTCGGTGACGTAGTTGAAGTCCGCGCCGAACGCGGCATGCGCCCACGTGTTGAACACGGTGTGGGGGAAGGGGCCCATCCACACGTCCCAGTGCTGGATGCCGCTGAGCGGGTAGTCCGCGACCCTTGCCGCGCCGCCGATGTCATAACCCTCCCGGATCAGCTTGATCGTGGTGCGCTGGGCGGGCGTGAGGTCTGCGAGGAGATCGTCGAGCTGCGCGCGGGAGTACTTGACGACGCTGGGATCCCAGACCATGCCGTCGACCGCGCGGTCGGCGGCGTCCCAGTCCCGCAGGATCTGGGCGGCGATCGTCTGGAGCTTCGCGGAGGGGATCACACCGCCCGGGTTCCGTTGCAGGTACTGGGCGACCTTCCCGAAATGGAGCATGTTGCCGAGGTCCCTGCCGGCCGCCCCGACGATGATCCCGTCGTAGTCTTCGGGGTATACCTGCGCCGCGTTGACTCCCATCCGTCCGCCGCCCGAGCAGCCGGAGTGGTAGCGGAACAGGGTGCCGATGCCGTAGTACGCCTTGGTGAGCCGCTGCGTCGCCACGGCCGTCACGTGGGCCCCGCGATGGTCGTGGTCGAGCGCCTTGGCGGGATCCCCCATGAACGACCAGTCAAGCCCGGCCGTCTGCCCGGCGGTGTCACCTGTCTGGTTGCCGGTGTCCGTGCCCGCGATCGCGTACCCGTCCGCGAGGAGATTCGCGGGCGGGTTCGGGACGTACCCGGCCGTGCCGCCGAGACCGATGAAGAAGTAGCGGCCGTTGTGGTCGCGGGGCAGCGCCACCATGAAGTTCACCTGGTTGGGGCCAGGATTCCTCGTGGTGACATGGCCGTCGACCCGGCAATGGGCCGTAGGTTCGGCGACCGGCTTCGCCGACACGATCGTCGTGTCCGCGGGCACCGTGGCCTGGAGGTCGTTCACATCGCACGCCGGTCTGTTCGCGGCGCTGCTGGACGCGGGAGCGGCCAGCGCACCGGCCAGCACGGCGAGCGACGCGGTCAGCCTGACGGCCCATCTCAAGCAACCCTGCGTCATCTGATAGGCCCTCTCCTCGGAAGCGTTCCCATGACTTTCCTCCCTGGGGCGCGGGCTGAACGGTGGAAACGCGGTCGATCAGTGACCCTCGGCCCGATGACGCCGCGTCGGGCAGAACCTAACCCAAATCTGGCAGAGTGTCTATATTTAGTGGTTCCGGCGGGGGATCACTCTGTTGGCCCGACTTGCCTATAGGGGCAGGCGAAAAGACGAGCCACACTTTGGATCGAGCTGCGCCATTGGTGGGCAGGTTCCTCGTAGTGGAGGGATATAGCTGACAGTCATGTCATTTATGCGGTTCGGGTGCGGGCATGGTGAACATCCCGAACGGCGCTCGGACTGGCTGCCGGGTGCGTCCGCACCAGGTCCCAACCGGCATCCGAGCCGGCCGCACGCCGTGGGGTTCAGTCCAGGCCGCCACGCTTGACGAGCTGGCCGACGATGACGTTGCGCTGGATCTCGTTGGTGCCCTCGCCGACGATCATCAGCGGGGCGTCGCGGAAGTAGCGCTCGACGTCGAACTCGGTGGAGTAGCCGTAGCCGCCGTGGACGCGCACCGCGTTGAGGGCGATCTCCATGGCGGTCTCGGAGGCGAACAGCTTGGCCATGCCGGCCTCCATGTCGCAGCGTTCCCCGCTGTCATAGCGTTCGGCTGCGAAGAGGGTGAGGCGGCGCGCGGCGGTGAGCCTGGTCGCCATGTCGGCGAGGTAGTTGCCGATGGACTGGTGCTTCCAGATCGGCTTGCCGAAGCTCTCGCGCTCCTGGGCGTAGCGCAGGGCGTCGTCGAAGGCGGCCTGGCCCACGCCGAGCGCGCGGGAGGCGACCTGGATTCGCCCGATCTCCAGCCCCTTCATCATTTGCGCGAACCCCCGGCCCTCGACCCCGCCGAGCAACGCGGTTTCGGGCACCTGGTGGTCCTGGAAGGACAGTTCACACGATTCCACGCCCTTGTAGCCGAGCTTGGGCAGGTCCCGGGAGACTTCGAGGCCCGGGCCGTGCTCCACGAGCAGGATGGAGATGCCTTTGTGGCGGGGGACCGCGCCGGGATCGGTCCGGCACAGCAGCGCGATCAGCTGGGAACGCCGGGCGTTGGTGATCCAGGTCTTGGCGCCGTCGATCACGTAGCCGTCGTCGTGGCGGCGGGCCGTGGTGGTGAGGGCCTGCAGGTCGGAGCCGCCACCGGGCTCGGTGAGCGCCATGGTCGCGCGAACCTCGCCGGTGGCCATGCGGGGGAGGTAGCGCTCCTTCTGCTCTTCGGTGCCGAAGGCCAGCAGCAGTTTCGAGACGACCGTGTGGCCGCCCATGGCGCCCGCCAGGCTCATCCAGCCGCGGGCGAGCTCCTCGGTGACGCCCACGTAGCAGGGGGTGGAGACGGCCGCCTCCCCGTAGGGCTCGGGGATGGCCAGCCCGAAGATCCCCATCTGCTTCATCTGCTCGATCAGCTTCTCGGGATAGTCGTTGGCGTGCTCCAGCTCGCGCGCTACGGGCCGGACCTCGCGGTCGACGAAATCCCGGACGGTCTCGACGATCGCCTGTTCCTCGGTGTTCAGCGGCACGTGCTGCCTCTCCTTCAGTCGCGCGGGCCGCGATCAGAGCACGCCGCCGGCGCGCAGCTTCGCGATCTCCTCGTCGGTCCGTCCCAGCTCCAGCAGGATGGGGCGGGTGTGCTCGCCCAGCGCGGGCACTGGCCCCATCCGGGCCTCGATGCCGGCGAGGTCGACCGGGGGCCGTAGCGCCCGGACCGTCCCGCCGGGGGTTTCGATGTCCCGCCACCGGTCCCGTCCGGTCAGTACGGGATGGTCGGCGAAGTCGTCCATCGTGGTGATCCGGGCATGCGCGACGCCCGCGCGGTCGAGCAGCCGCGCCGCGTCCGCGCCGTCGAGGACGGCCATCCGGGCCGAGATCAGCGCGTTGAGCTCCTCGCGGTGGGCGACCCGCGCGGAGTTGCGGGCGAACCGGGCGTCCTCCGCCAGCCCGGCGTCCTCCAGCAGGACGGTGCAGAACGCCTTCCACTCCCGGTCGTTCTGCACCGCGATCAGCATGGGCGTACCGTCGGCGGTGGTGTACGGCCCGTACGGGGCGATGGTCGCGTGCTCCCCGCCGGTACGGCGCGGGGACGTGCCCCCGTAGCCGGTGTAGTAGGCGGGCGAGCCGAGCCATTCCGCCAGCGCGTCGAAGAGCGACACCCGCACGGCGGCGGCCCGTCCCGTGGTGGCGCGTTGCAGGAGCGCCGCCAGGATGCCGGAGTAGGCGTACATTCCGGCGGCGATGTCGGCCACCGAGATGCCGACCCGTACCATGTCGCCGGGCGTGCCGGTCAGTGACATCAACCCGGTCTCCGCCTGGACCAGCAGGTCGTATGCCTTTCGGCCGGACCAGGGCCCGTCGCGCCCGAATCCGGAGATGTCGCAGACGACCAGGCGCGGCAGCCGGGGCGCCAGCTCATCGGCGTCCAGTCCCAGGCGGGCGGCGGCGCCGGGCGCGAGATTCTGGACCAGAACGTCGGCGCCCGCCAGCAGCTCGCCGAGGACGGCCCGGCCGGCGTCGGACTTCAGATCAAGGGTCATCGACTCCTTGGCGCGGTTGAGCCAGACGAAGTAGCTCGACTGGCCGCGCACCGACTCGTCGTAACCCCGGGCGAAGTCACCCGTGCCGGGGCGCTCCACCTTGATGACCCGCGCGCCGAGATCGGCGAGCTGCCGGGTGGCGAAGGGGGCTGCGACGGCCTGTTCGAGGCTGACCACGGTGATGCCGTCCAGTGGACGGCGGTTCTGCTCGGCGTTGGCCACACGGTGCTCCGGCGTTCCTAGGCCGGCAACAGGAAGTCGGCGGTCGCGGTGACCGCCACCGCCCCGGTCTGCCGTCCCGCGGCGAGCTCGACGGTGACCAGCCGGCCTCCGTCCCGCTCCTCCACGGCGGTGACCCTGCCGGAGCAGGTCAGCATGTCGCCCGGCCAGACCTGTTCGCGGAAACGGACCCGGAAGCGGCGGACGTTCTCCGCGCCGAGCCAGTCCACGGCGTACCCCGCCAGCAGCCCGGCGCTGAGCATGCCCTGGGCGAACACCGATGGGTAGCCGGCCCCGCGGGCCTGGACGTCGTCGTAGTGCATGGGGTTGAAGTCTCCGGAGGCCCCGGCGTACCGCACGAACATCTGGGTCGTGAGCGGACCGTAGTCCCGGGCCGGGGCGGTCGAGTCGACCGCCGGGGCCGAGGGCGCCGTGGCCGTCATCCGGCATCACCGGCACGCGGTGCCGTCTCGATGTAGGTCGCCCGTGCCTCGGCCACCAGATCCCCCTCCTCGTTCCGGTACTCGGTGACGACGACGGCGAAGCGCATGGTGCCGCCGCGGCGTCCCGGCTTTTCGAAGCGGTCCTCGACGCGGTCGCAGACGGTGAGGGTCTGCCCGGCACGCGGCGGCGGGCCGTGGAAGACGTACTCCTGCTCGCCGTGCAGCAGCCGCCGCCGGTCGAAGCCGACGTCGACCCGGGCACCGGGCGGGGCCCACAGCGCGCCGCTGACCAGGAAGGTCGGCGGGACGACGGCATCCGGCCCGCGGTAGGCCGGGTCGTCCGGTCCGGCGGGCCGGGTCGCGGCGGCGAACTCCTGTATCTTGCCCCGTTCGACGACCATCTCGTACTCGGTGCCGCGGGTGCCGATCGGGGCGCTCATGGCGCACCGCTCCCGTCGTTCACGTCCCCGCTCCTCCTCGGTTGCCCGGCGGGCCTGCCACCCGCGCCTCGCAGTGGGCGACTGTATGTCAGATAAATCGCTGTCGCAAGGGTCGATCGAATCCGCATTACAGCGTTCTGTCCTTGACAATCGCCTGCTAGAAGGGCTTGCATAGTTTGTGACGGTACTGTCAGAATGATGGGCCGTCAGGGAAGGGGACCGGCACGATGAGTGACAGCGCCGTCGGCGCGGACGGACGCGTACCCGCGGGTGCGCCCGCCGAGACGATCCGGGAGGCCGAGGCCGGCGTCCTGATCGAGGACACCGGCGGGATCCGGCGGATCGTCCTCAACAGACCCGTCGCCGCGAACGCGGTGCGCCCGCAGGACCGTGACCTGATCATCGAGTCGCTGGCCGACGCCGACGCCGACCACGGGATCCGGGTCGTGTTGCTGTCGTCCCGAGGCCGGCACTTCTGCTCGGGGGCGGACCTCACCACTCTGAACCGGGGCCCGGAGTCCGGGCCGCCCCGGGTCGGGGACGGGATGCGCCGCATCATGACCGGCGCCCAGCGGCTGATCGCGGCCGTGCTCGACTGTGGCAAGCCGGTGATCGCGATGGTGCAGGGCCCGGCCGCCGGGCTCGGCGCGCATCTCGCGCTGGCCTCCGACCTGGTGGTCGCCGCGGAGGAGGCCGTCTTCGTCGAGTCGTTCGCCCGGCGCGGGCTCGTCGTCGACGCCGGCGGCGCCTACCTGCTGCCGCGCCGGATCGGCCTGCAGAAGGCCAAGGAGCTGGCGTTCTTCGGCGACAAGCTGCCCGCCGCCGAGGCCATGGCACTGGGGCTGGTCAACGAGGTCGTCCCCGCGGACCGGCTGGAGGAGGCGGCGCTGCGCTGGGCCGGCCGGCTGGCCGCGGCGCCCACCACGGCGATCGCGCTCACCAAGCGGCTGTTCAACGCGTCGCTCGATGGTGACCGCGCCGCGTCCTTCCTGGCCGAGGGCATGGCACAGGAGTTGCAGTCCCGCGCCGAGGACTCCACCGAGGGCGTCCGCTCGTTCCTGGAGCGCCGCGAGCCCGAGTACAAGGGCCACTGAGCGGACCGGCGGGCAGAACGCGACGGGCCAGCAGACAGGTGAAGGAGAGCACATGCGGACCGACCTCCCCACGGTCGACGACCACAGCCGGCCCTACTGGGACGGATTTCGCGAGGGACGTTTCCTGGTGGCACGCTGCGGCGACTGCGGGCGCGTTCACCACTACCCGCGCCCGGCCTGCCCGTTCTGCTGGAGTGAGGACGTCGCCCCGGTCGAGGCGTCCGGGAGGGCGACTCTCTACACCTACTCCACCGTCCACATGAACGACCTACCGCCCTTCAAAGAGCGGCTGCCGTACGTCGCGGCCGTGGTCGACCTGGAGGAAGGGCCGCGGGTGATGACGACCGTCGTCGACTGCGACCCGGCCGACCTGCGCATCGGCATGGAACTCGCGGCCGCCTTCCAGGAACTGGACGGGGACCTCTGGACCGCCGTCTTCCGTCCTGCCGCCTGAACCGCACCGCATTCGTCCCGCACCGCAATCGAAGAAGAGGAAAACGTCGGAATGACTCGCCTTCTGGACGGCAAGGTCGCTCTGGTGACCGGGGCCGGGCACGGCATCGGCCGGGGCCACGCCCTCGAACTGGCCAAGCACGGGGCCATGGTCGTGGTGAACGACCTGGGCACGTCGGTCACCGGGGAGGGCAGCGGCAAGGACGCCGAGCGCGTCGTCGAGCTGATCGCCGAGCGCGGCGGCAAGGCCGTCGCCGACTTCGGCGACGTCGGTGACGAGGCGCAGGCCGACGCGATGGTCCAGCGCGCCTGCGACGAGTTCGGCCGGCTCGACATCCTCGTGAACAACGCCGGGATCGTGCGCGACCGCGCGGTGTGGAACATGGGCGTCGAGGACTTCGACATGGTGATGCGAGTGCATGTCCGCGGGACCTGGCTGACCAGCCGGGCCGCCGCTCGGCGGTGGCGTGCCGCGGCCAAGGAGGGCGACGGCACCGTTTACGGCCGCATCATCAACACCACCTCCGGCTCCGGGCTGCTGGGCCACTTCGGCCAGACCAACTACAGCGCCGCCAAGGCGGCCATCGCCGGCCTGACCCTCACGCTGAGCCGCGAGCTGGAGAGCATCGGCGTGACCGTGAACGCGATCAGCCCTGGCGGTCTGACCCGGATGTCCGGGACGATCCCGGGACGGGAGGCGCCGAAGGAGCCCGACGAGCGTCCGGAGGACGAGTTCGACCCGCTGGACCCGTCGCTGTGCTCGCCGGTGGTGGCATGGCTGGCCAGCGCCCAGGCGGGTCATGTCAGCGGCCAGGTGATCAGGGCGATGGGGGAGACCATCGACCTGATGCGAGGCTGGACCAAGGCCGCGACCATTTCCAACGGCGGTTCCCGCTGGAACGCCGCCAAGCTCGGGTCGCTCATGGCCACCGACATCTTCCGCACCCGGGCCCCGGGCCTGCGGCTGGACTCTTGAGCCGGGCGGCCGTCCGCGGTCCGGACGGCCAGCCGGCCGACTCGTGCAAGGCCGAAGAGCGCTGGAGGGCTCGATGGAACTTTCGGAAGGCGTCGCGCTGGTCACCGGGGGAGCCGGTGGCCTGGGCGAGGCGGCGGTGCGCGGCCTGGCCGCCGCCGGCGCCGGCGTGGTGATCGCCGATCTCGATGACGACCGGGCGGGCAAGCTCGCCGATGAGCTCGGCGACCGGGTGGTGTACGCGCGCACGGACGTCACCGATGACGACGCTGTGCTGGGCGCGATCGAGGCCGCGCGCGGCCTGGGCACGCTGCGCTGGGCGGTGGCCGCGCACGGCGGGTTCGGGGTGGCTGAACGCGTGGTGAACCGCAAGCTGGAACCCGCGTCCATGGACGGGTTCACCAAGACGATCGATCTCTACCTGACCGGCACCTACAACGTGCTGCGGCTGGCCGCGGCGGAGATCGGCGCCGCGGAGCCGGATGCCGACGGGCAGCGCGGCGCGGTGGTGATGACGGCCAGCATCGCCGCGTACGAAGGGCAGATCGGGCAGAGCGCCTACGCGGCGGCCAAGGCGGGCGTCGTGGGGTTGACCCTTGTGGCGGCGCGCGATCTGGGTCCGCTGGGGGTCCGGGTGGTGACGGTGGCGCCGGGCACGATGCGTACCGCGATCATGGAGCGGGTGGGGGAGGAGGCGCTGGCCAGGTTCAGCGCGAACATCCCCAACCCCCGGCGGCTGGGCAGGCCGGAGGAGTACGCCGGGCTGGTCCGGCACGTGTGCGAGAACGACTATCTCAACGGCGAGGTCATCCGGCTGGACGGCGCCCAGCGCTTCCAGCCCAAGTAGACCCGCGGCCGGACGTATCAGAGAGGTACCGAGAGTGAAACCGAAGCCGGGACTGAGGCTGCGCAGCCAGGTCGACCCGACTGAGATCATCATCGTCCGCGCCCCTGCCACCGATGAGGTGCTGACCTGTGGCGGCCATCCGATGGTGGGCATGGACGAGGAGGTGGCGCCCGGCCTGGCGTCCGAGGGCGGCGGCGCGGGCACCCAGCTGGGCAAGCGTTACACCTCGCCCAAGGACCCCGGCCTGGAGATCCTGGTGACCAAGCCGGGCTCGGGCACGCTCGCTCTCGGCGGGGTGGAACTGGAGCTCAAGCAGGCCAAGCCCCTCCCCGCCAGTGACTGAGGCAGCGATGGCGCCGGCCCGCGATGAGGAGGGACGATGAGCGTCGGCATCGAGCGGCGCGGTCCGCTGACGATCGTCACGATCGACCGCCCCGAGGCGCGCAACGCGCTCACTCCCGAGACCATGACCGGGCTCGGCACGGCCTTCCAGGACGCCGAGGGCGACCCCGAGGTACGGGCGCTGATCCTGACCGGGGCGGGCGACCGCGCGTTCTGCGCGGGCATGGACCTGAAGGCGTTCGCCGCGGGCGGGAAACCGGCCGGCGACGGACCGGGCCTGGAGATCTTCACCGAGCGGGTCTTTCCCAAGCCGATCATCGCGGCGGTCAACGGAGCGGCCGTCGGTGGCGGATTCGAGCTCGCGCTGGCCTGCGACCTGGTCGTGGCGGCCGAGCACGCCCGGTTCGGCCTGCCGGAGATCCGCCGGGGGCTGGTGGCGGCGGGGGGCGGGACGCGCCTGCCGCGCCGGATCCCGCTCGCCATCGCGCTGGAGATGGGCCTCACCGGCGAGTACATCGACGCGCCGAGGGCACGGGAACTGGGCCTGGTCAACCGGGTCGTGCCGGCCTCCGAACTGCTCGACAGCGCTGCGGAGCTCGCGGGGCTCGCGGCCCGGAACGCGCCGCTGGCGCTGTCGGTCACGAAGAAGCTGATGCGTGCGGAGGCCGAAGGCGCCCCGATGGCGGAGATCATGGCGGAGTGCCGGGCGGTCTTCGAGAGCGCCGACGCGATGGAAGGGGCACGCGCCTTCACCGAGAAGCGCGAACCCCGATGGCGGCCGCTGACGGGTTCGTGACGCCGGGCGCCTGAAGCATTCAGAAAAGAAGGCGGCGGACCGTGGCATGCCGGGGTCCGCCGCCTTCGGTGCTTCTAGGACGCGGCCGCCGCTTCGGGGCGGGGTGCCGCGTGGATGAGGAACCCGCGTCGGATGGCCATCACCAGGAAGTCGAGGACCTGCTCATCGTCGAGCGGCTCGGGAAGCTCCTTCAACGCCCCGGGCACCCGGGAGATCAGGGCCCGGAAGATCACGGCGGCGGTCGCGGGATCGAACGGGTACTCGTGTGCCAGCTTCGCCAGGGCGCACTGGAGTGACTCGTCGAGCACGGCCTGCGAATAGGCGCTCAGGGCGGCGACGAGCGTGTCGTCGGAGTCGGACTGGGCGACGCTGATCGCACCCTTGTACCGGGCTCCGAAGGCCAGGAAGTCCGCCAGCCACGTCCGCAGCTCCGCGTCGTCGCCGGCCAGGTCGATGGCGCGCATCCGATCGGCCAGCTCGAGCACTTCGGCCGTCGACTGGATGCAGATCGCCAGCAGCAGGTCGCGCTTCTCGCTGAAGTACTTGTAGAAGCTGCCCCGCGCGACGCCCGCCTCCTCGACGATGTCCTCCACGTTGGTTCGGTGGTAGCCGTTGCGGGCGAACCTGAGGATGCCCGCCTCGACCAGCTTGCGCACCGTGTTGGCCGCACGCGTGGTCAGGCCCGCCACCCGAGCCTCCACCGACAGCCCCTCGGTGGACGGCGGTTCGGGGATGACGATCGCGCTCGGCGCCGCCCCGGTGCCGGGCTCGGCCGGCAGGCTCCGCAGCACCCCCGCAGGGGTGCCGGGGAAGAGCACGAGCTGCAGGAAGTACGACAGCGCGGTGGTGACCGTCTCGCCGTCGGCGTCGTGCGCCTGCCCGGTGTGGACGAACAGGTTCAACCGGTGCACGATCGCGGTCATGGCCGCGGCCGCGGTCTCGGGCTCGATCCCTTCGATGTCGCAGGCCCGCAGGCGCTGGGCGATGCGCTGGTTGTAGCGCCCCACGAACCCGATGACCTCGCTGCGGACCAGGCTGTCCACCGAGCCGACCATGGCCCACTGGACGAACATGGTCCGGTACTTCTCGAAGACGTAGCTCCATTCGCCCAGCCACCAGTGCAGGTTGTCCAGCCCGAGGTCGGTCGGGCCCAGCGGGCCGATCCGCCGGGCGACCCGGACCAGGGCGCTGCCGCACTCGTCCAGCAGCTCCAGGAAGATCTCGTCCTTGCCCGGGAAGTACTGGTAGAGCGTGGCGCGGGAGATACCCGCGGCCTTGGCGATGGCGTCGACGGAGGTGGTGAAGAACCCCTGCTCGCCGAACAGCTCCAGCGAGACCTCGACGATCTTGCGGCGCGTGCTGGCGCCGCGGCTGCCGATCTCGGGGCTGGCGGGACCGTAGCTGGCCCGGCGGGTGATCGAGGTATCTGACATCGCTGACCAGTCTAGCCGGGTGCCCGGAGCTGCCCGGGCACCGTCGGCGACATCACCTCTATGGCAGGTCTCACAGGACCGCGCCGCCGACCTTGAGCTCGATGATCTCGTCCATGGACAGGCCCAGCTCCTGAAGGACTTCGTCAGTGTGTTCACCATGCCGGGGCGCCCGCCGCACGTCACCGGGGCGCTCCCCGAACTGCACCGGCGCGGAGACCAGCTTGAACGGGATGCCGTCGGCGTCCTCCAGGTCGGCGATGTAACCGTTCGCCGTGACCTGCGGGTCGTCGGGAACCTCGATCGGCCGCCGGACCGGCGTCCAGGTGCCGCTGAGATCCTTCAGCGCCCGCATCCACTCTTCCAGGGATCGGGTGGCGAACGCGGCGGCGAGTTCGGCACAACACGCGATGTTGTTCTTCATCCGGTCGGCGTGGCTCAGGAAGCGAGGATCGTCGATCAGTTCGGGCCGTCCGACCGCGGTCGCCAGCTCGGGCCAGAACCGGTCCGATTCGAGCATCACCAGGGAGATCGAGCGGCCGTCGGCGGTCCGATAGCTGTTCACCAGCGGGTTGGGCGCGTCGGCCGGGGTGTGCTTGGGGTACTCCTTGATCTGGTAGGCATGCGCCCCCGCGATCGTCGGTCCCATCGCCCAGGCGCCCAGCGCGAGGAGTGAGGTGTCCACCGTGATGGCCTCCCCGGTGCGCTCCCGGTGGAAGAGGGCGGAGGAGATCGCGCCGGCGAGCGCCAGCCCGCCGATCACGTCACCGAAGCCCGGTCCCGGCATGGTCAGCGTGAAGTCCAGCTGAGCGGGACTCACGGTGTCGGCGGCGCCGCTGCGTCCCCAGAAGTGGGTCTGATCGTAGCCGCCGCGGTCGGCCTCGGGGCCGTGCTGGCCCGCCGCCGAACCGCGCACGTAGATGATCATTTCGTTGTGTGCGCGCACGTCCTCGACGTCGATGCCGAGCCTGCGGCGCGCGCCCGGGCGCAGGTTGGTGAGGAAGACATCGGCCGACGCGACCAGCTTCATCAGCAACTCGCGGCCCTGTTCGGACTTCAGGTCCAGGCCCACGCTGCGCTTGCCGCGGTTGGGCAGCTCGAACATGTGATTGACGCTGCCGTCCGGGATCAGTCCCGAGGTGACCAGGCCGCGCTGCGGATCGCCGGTCTCGGGGTGTTCGATCTTGAGCACGTCGGCGCCCCATTCGGTGAGGATCGCACCCGCCGAGGGCACGAACGTCCAGGCCGCCACTTCCACGACGCGCACGCCGCTCATCACTCTGGTCAAGGACGCTTCCTCCTCTTGCCCATGCTCATGGATCTGACGAATCGTACACACCGATTCCGTCGCATGTGAATGGGTCAGATGTGGTTAGGCTTGTTTCCCTCGATAAGAATCTGACAGTATGCCTACATTGCTCCGGCGGAGCCGCGAGGAGGCTCCCCAGGTCGACTGGAGGAGAGCGATGGCAGATCGGCCCGGGCGCGTCCTGCCCGCGGTGACCAGGGAGTCCCGGCCCTTCTGGACCGGCGGCTTCGACGGGGAGCTGCGGATCTACCGGTGCCGCGCTTGTCGCGGCTGGTTCCACCCGCCGGTGGGCGCGTGCTTCCGGTGCCGAAGCCGGGACGTCGGACCGGAGGTCGCCTCGGGACGCGCGACGGTCGCGGCGTTCACGGTCAACCATCATCCCTGGTTCCCCGACTTCCCGCCGCCCTACGTGATCGCCATGGTCGAACTCGCCGAGCAGCCCGACGTCCGGCTCACCACCTGCCTGGTCGAGTGCGACATCGATCAGGTCACGGTCGGCATGCCGGTCGAGGTGGTGTTCGACGCGCACGAGGACGTCGCCCTGCCCCTGTTCCGGCCGGTGCGCGCGGAAGGAGAGATCCGATGAGCTTCGCGGACGATCGGGCCGTCATCAGCGGGACCGGCCAGTCCCAGCTCGGGCGCAGGATCGGCCGGACGGGGCTCGACCTTGCCCTGGAAGCCGCGGAGCGCGCGGTCGCGCACGCCGGGCTGTCCTTCGACGACATCGACGGTGTGGCCAGCTACCCCGGCCCGGTCCCGGCCGAGGCCGGATTCGTGGGCGCGACCACCCATGACGTCCGCGACGCGTTCGGGCTCAGGACCCGGTGGCACGTCAGCGGGAACGAGACATCGGGCCAGCTCGGTACGTTGTTCGACGCGGCCGCCGCGGTCGCCACCGGACGCGCGACGCATGTCCTGTGCTTCCGGGCCGTCTGGGAGGCCACCGCGCAGGCCACCGGCCGGGCCGCGGCGCTGACCGGAAAGCAGGAGCGGGCGAGCGGGCACGGGGAGTTCCGGATGCCCTTCGGCGCGGCATCCCCCGCGAACTGGATCGGGATGTACGCCCAGCGCTACATGCACGACTTCGGCCTGACCCGCGAGCAGGTGGGCAAGCTGGTCATCAACGCGCGGCGGAACGCGGCACGCAACCCCAACGCGATCTACACGGCGCCGATGACGATGGACGACTACCTGGGGGCGCGGCTCATCTCCTGGCCGCTGGGCCTGTACGACTGCGACGTCCCCGCCGACGGCGCGACCGCGTTCGTCATCTCCCGCCGCGAGGCGGCCGCGGGGCTCCCCAACCCGCCACTCGCCTTCGAGGCCGTGGGATCGGCGCTGTACGAGCGGCATTCCTGGGACCAGCGCACCGACCTGACCACCATGGCCGCCCATGACGCGGGCGCCTCGATGTGGGAGGCGACGCGGCTGACGCCCGCCGACGTCGATGTGGCACTCCTGTACGACGGGTTCAGCTATCTCTGCCTCCAGTGGATCGAGGCGCTGGGGTTCTGCGAGCACGGCAAGGCCGGTGCGTTCCTCGACGACGAGGAGCATTACCGGCTGGAGGGGGCACTGCCCATCAACCCGCACGGTGGCCAGCTGTCGGCGGGACGTCTGCATGGCTATGGCTTCCTGCACGAGGCCTGCGTCCAGCTCTGGGGCGAGGCGGGCGACCGGCAGGTGCCCGATGATCCTGCGGTCGCCGCGGTCGGGGTCGGCGGCGGCCCCGAGGCCGGCTGCGCGCTGCTGTTCCGAGATTCGTGACCGTACGTCAGAAGAAGATGTATCTATCGACATTGACACTCGATAACCCCGCAATAGTCTTAAACGTAGTGTCAGAAATCCAGGGTGCATGAGCGCTGGTCCGTCTGTCGCCTCCGGCTGCCGGGTCACGTCCGTCTCACCCCCACCCCCACGAGGAGGCACGGTGCCGCTTCAAGATCACATGCAGCTGGTGTCGGTGGACGACCACCTGATCGAACCGCCGTCGCTGTGGGAGGACCGCCTGCCAGGGAAGTTCAGGGAGGCGGGCCCGCGCATCGTCCGGATGGACATGAGCAAGAGCGCCGGTGACGAGGGACTGTCCGCGGCGCTGCTCAACGCGGCCCGGCAGGGCAAGGAGACCGCCGCCTCGGAGAGACTCGCCGACGTCTGGGTGTACGAGGGCCGCATCTACCCCAACATCGGGCTCAACGCCGTCGCGGGCAAGAAGCCGCAGGAGTACGGGATGGAGCCGGCCAGCTTCAGCGACATGCTGCCCGGCTGCTACGACGTGCACGCCCGGGTTCGGGACATGGACATCGACGGAGTCCAGTCGGCGCTGTGCTTCCCCTCCTTCCCGCGCTTCGCCGGCACCGTGTTCCTGGAGGGCCAGGACAAGGAGCTGGCGCTGCTGTCGGTCAAGGCCTGGAACGACTTCCACCTCGACGAGTGGGCCGCCGCCTATCCCGACCGTTTCATCCCGATGATCATCCTGCCGCTGTGGGACCCGGAGGCCGCCGCCGCCGAGATCCACCGCTGCGCGGCCAAGGGCGCCAAAGCCATCACCTTCCCGGAGAACACCGTCGGCCTGGGGCTGCCGTCCTTCTACACCGACCACTGGGACCCGGTGTTCCGCGCGGCCGAGGAGACCGGCATGCCGCTGTGCATGCACTTCGGCTCCTCCGGCAAGCCCCCGATCACCTCGCCCGAGGCGCCGATGGCGGTGATGATCGCGCTGTTCGGCACCAACTCCATGGACGCGACGGCCGACCTGTTGTTCTCCCCGGTCTTCTACAAGTTCCCGAACCTGAAGGTCGCCCTCTCCGAGGGCGGTATCGGCTGGGTCCCCTACCTGCTGGAGCGTATCGACCTGACCTGGGAGCGGCACCGCTGGTACCAGAACGTCAACAAGGAGGTCCGCCCGTCGGACCTGTGGCGCCGCAACATGTTCGGCTGTTTCATCGACGACTTCGAGGGCGTCGCCCGCCGTCACAAGGTGGGCATCGACAACATCATGTGGGAGTGCGACTACCCCCACTCCGACTCCAACTGGCCCAACAGCCGTGAGTACGTGACCAAGATCCTGCAGGAGGTGCCGGACGAGGAGGCCCACAAGATCGTCGAACTCAACGCGCGCCGGGTCTTCAACTTCCCGAGGCCGTGAACCCTGGCGGGGGCGCGCCGGCGCACGCGCCGGCGCGCCCCCCCCGGCATATCAAAGCGAACTGACACGGTGTTCAATGATGGGAAAGGGATTCGCGTGGGTGACAGGATGGCCGGCAAGGTGGCGCTGATCTCGGGCTCCACCCGGGGCATCGGACGCTCCATCGCCGAGCATTTCGCGGCGGAGGGCGCGAGCGTCGCGGTGACGGGCCGCACCGTGCAACGCGGCGAGAAACTGGTCGGCCGGATCAGGGACGCGGGCGGTGATGCCGAGTTCTTCGAGCTCGACGTCACCTCCGAAGACAGCGTGCGGAGCGTTGTCGAGGCGACGGTGAAGCGGTTCGGCGCGCTGCACACTCTCGTCAACAACGCCGCCCCGACCGACGCGGTGGCCGGTACGGTCAAGCCGCTGCACGAATACAG
Organism: Actinomadura sp. SCN-SB; assembly: GCF_043906805.1. NCBI lineage: Bacteria > Bacillati > Actinomycetota > Actinomycetes > Streptosporangiales > Thermomonosporaceae > Actinomadura > Actinomadura sp. SCN-SB. The sequence goes on from NZ_JBIMPP010000033.1 coordinate 50,740, forward strand.
CAATGAGGAGTGGGAGCGGATCCTGGTCGGCACGCTGACCGGAAACGTCTTCTGGGCGACCAAGTACGCCTGGCCCCACCTCGCCGCCGCGCCGGGTGCCTCGATCATCAACATCTCCTCCGGGCAGTCGCTGGCAGGTTTCAAGGGGTTCGGCGCGTACGCGGCGGCCAAGGGCGGTGTGAACAGCCTGACCCGGACGCTGGCCGCTGAGGGCAGCGCCGACGGCATCCGCGCCAACTGCATCATCGTGGGCCGTGTCGTCGCCTCCCGGGGCGACTCCGGCCTTCACACCGGCGGAGGCCGGCTGACACGGATCGGTAACCCGATGGACATCGCCTACGCGGCCACCTACCTGGCCTCCGAAGAGGCGGCCTTCACCACCGGAGCGCTGATCACAGTGGACGGCGGGTTCTCGGCCAACGGCGATGCCGCCTCGGCGGCCGAGGCCGGAACGGCGGCCGTGTAGCCGCCGTCAGCAGCCGCAGAGCCGACCTCTTCACCGTCTCCTCACGCCAACGGAGCACACCGCAATGTCTGAAAGCACAAGGCCCGAGGCGGTCATCGTCGCGGGTGTCAGGACGCCCATCGGCACGTCGTTCAAGGGCACCCTCCGCCATACGACCGCGATGGAACTCGCGCAGGTCGTGGTGACCGAGGCGCGGGCCCGGTCCGGGCTGGACGTAGCCGACATCGACGACGTGATCCTGGCCGAGTCCAACTACGGCGGCGGTGACCTCGCGCGGCACGCCGCGGTGGCCGCCGGGATGCACCAGGTACCCGGGCAGGCCGTGAACCGTCACTGCGCGGGCGGGCTGACCGCCATCGGCAACGCGGCCGCCGCGATCGTCGCGGGCGCGGGCCGCGCCCTCATCGCCGGCGGCGCGCAGTCGGTGTCGACCGCCCCGCTGCAGCGTTTCAGGACGCCCGGCACCGCGGACGGGTTCGAGGATCAGTGGATGCCGCCGACGCATCCCGACCGCGCCGACGCGCCCAACCGCGACATGTCCATCACCGTCGGATGGAACACGGCGCAGGAGGCGGGGGTCACCCGTGAGGAGATGGACGCCTGGGCGCTGCGTTCGCACCGGCGGGCCATCGCCGCGATCGACGCGGGCGTGTTCGCCGACGAGATCGTCCCGGTGAAGGCCCTGCAGGACGACGGGTCGCTCGCCGAGTTCGCCGTGGACGAGCACCCGCGCCGCGACACCACCGCCGAGCGGCTGGCCGGTCTGAAGGTGCTGCACCCGGAGATCGAGGGCTTCTCGATCACGGCGGGGAACTCCAGCGGCATCAACGACGCGGCGGCCGCCGTCGCGCTGGCGGGTTCCGATCTGGCCGCCGAGCGCGGCCTGCGCCCGCTGGCGACGGTGCGCTCCTGGGCCGCCACCGCGACCGATCCGGCCCGCACCGGCATGGCGGTGCTCGACGTGATCCCCAAGGTCCTGGGCCGGGCCGGCCTGGGCGTCGGCGACATCGCCCTCTGGGAGATCAACGAGGCGTTCGCCTCCGTGCCGGTCGCCGCCTGCAAGGGCCTCGGCATCGACGAGGACCTGGTCAACGTGCACGGCAGCGGCTGCAGCCTCGGCCATCCGGTGGCCGCGACCGGGGCCCGGATGGTCATCACCCTCATGAACGAGCTGCGCCGCCGCGGCGGCGGGTACGGGGTGGCCGCGATGTGCGCGGGCGGCGGGCAGTCCGGCGCCGTGCTCATCGAGGTGCCGGCATGACCCTGCGGTACAACCTGATGTTCCCGATGCGGGCGGTCAAGCACTACGAGCGTTGGATCGGGAAGGGAGACCTCGGGGACGTCGCGCGAGCGGTGGAGTCGGCGGGCTTCGACGCCATCGCGATGAGCGAGCATCCGTATCCCGATGAGGCGTGGCTGTCCAACGGAGGTCACCACGCCTTCGACCCGTTCGTGTCACTGAGCATGATGGCGGCGGCCACCGAGCGGCTGCGCGTCATCACCTACGTGATGGTGGCCGGCTACCGCAATCCCTACCTGGCGGCGAAGGCGGCCGCGAGCCTGGACCTGCTGTCGCGCGGGCGGCTCACCCTGGGCATGGCCGCCGGGTACCTGAAAGCGGAGTTCACCGCCCTTGGCGCGGACTTCGGGCGGCGCGGCGCTCTGCTGGACGAGGCGATCGCCGCCATGCGGGCGTCCTGGGACGGCGTCGACCACGAGGGGCCGGAGTTCGGCGTGCGGGGCCACCGCGCCCTGCCCGGCCCGGCGCAGAAAGGCGGGCCGCCGATCTGGATCGGCGGGAACAGTGGTGCGGCCCGGCGGCGCGCGGCCACGCTCGGGCAGGGGTGGATGCCGATCGTCCAGGGCGCGGAGATGGCCGCGATCACCCGTACCCCGCCGCTGGAGGACATGGCGGCCCTGCGTGAGCTGATCGCCGACATGAACCGACGGCGCGACGAGGTGGGCGGGCGGGCAATGGACGTCGTGCTGACCCCGTTCGAGAAGGACGAGCTGCGCTCGGGTGACGCGGCCGCGTTCTGCGCGGCGTTCGCCCCCCGGCGCGCGGAGTACGAGGACGCGGGCGTCACCTGGATCACGATCGAGCCGCCCAGCCGCAGCTTCGAGGCGTTCAAGCGTGATGTCGGGACGATCGGCGACCGGGTCATCGGCCGCTGACGGGAAGGATGATGGTGGGCAGCGTCCAGTTCGGTGTGTTCGTCCCGCAGTTCAAGACCGATGTCGCCGGGATGCGCGAGCGCGCGATCGCAGCCGAGGAGGCGGGGTTCGACTCCTTCTGGGTCATGGACCACCTGCTCGTCCCGGCGGCGCCGCCGACCGGCAACCTGGAGAGCTGGACGCTGCTGACCGCGCTGGCCGGAGCGACCTCGACGCTGCGGCTCGGGCACCTGGTGGGCTGTAACCCGTTCCGGCATCCGGTGCTGCTGGCGAAGATGGCGGCCACCTTCGACCAGGTGAGCGGGGGGCGGCTGGACCTGGGACTGGGCTGGGGTTCGGCTGAGGACGAGCTGAGGGACCTCGGCTTCGGCCCGGCCACGCGGCGGGGCCGATCGGAGGCGCTGGCGGAGACGCTGCAGATCCTGCGGCTGATGTTCGCCGGTGAGCCGTTCGACTACGAGGGCAGGCATTTCCGGCTGAAGGGCGCCTACGGGCTGCCGCGGCCGGTGCAGCAGCGTGTACCGATCCACATCGGCGGCGGCGGTCGCACGCTGACGATGCCGCTGGTGGCGGAGTACGCCGACTGGTGGAACTGCCTGGGGCAGGCGCGGCACCGGCTGGAGGAACTGGCCACGCTCCGGGGGGACGCGCGTATCTCCGCGCAGTACGCCGTCGGGCTCGCGTCCACGAAGGACGCCGTCGACGCCGTCGCGGCGGCTACCGCGCGGCGCATGCCCGAGGACGGCTGGGGTCGGGCCCTGGTGGGAACACCGGAGGTGCTGGCCGCGCAACTTGTGGCCGAGCGCGAGCGCGGGGTGGAGCTGTTCGTCCTGCGCTTCCACGACTTCGGCGACCCCGCCACCCTCAGCCTCTTCGGCAAGGAAGTGGCCCCCGCCCTCCGCGGCGCCTAGGTCCGCTTCATGCGGTGCCGGGGCTCGCGTACCGGTGCGCCAGGTAATCCTCCGCCAGGTCGGGGACGGGCAGCCCGAGCCGGCGCGCGAGCATCTGCGTGAGGGCGTTACCGTGTGCCATCCGGCTTCCTGCGGGCAGAGTCCCCGTCCGGATCTTGGCGTCCGCCTGCCGGATCAGCGTCGTGGCTAGGAAGAACGCCTGGAGTATCTCGAAGAAGTCCAGGTCGCGCAGGGTGCGCCCCGACGCCGCCTCGTAGCGGGCGATGGTCTCGCTTCGCCCCGGGAAGCCGTCCAGCCGGTCGACCCCGCACGCCGCCGTCGCGAACTCGTCGAAGACCAGCCAGTGCGCGACGTCGATGGCGGCCGGCCCGACGCACGCCACCTCCCAGTCCAGCACCGCCGCGACGGACAGGTCCGGCCCGAAGATCATATTGCCGATGCGGGCGTCCCCCCACACAAGGACGGGCTCTCCCGCCGCCACCTCGGCCCGTCGGTCCATGAGGTAGGCGAGTGCGGCGTCGGTCGTGGGGAAGGGGCGGCCGTCCGCCGCCCACCGGTACCACTGGGCGGTCCGGCGGAGATGGCTCTCAAGACCGGGCTCCACGCCTTCCTCAAGGAGGAACGCGTGCGACTCCCGCCACGGGGTCGAGTGGACGGCGACCAGGGCGTCCATGGCCGACTCCCACAGGCGCCGGCGTTCGGCCGGGCTGAGAGGGACGAGCCAGCCATGGCTGTGGATGGAGGGCTTGGCGGCGGGCACGCGTCCGGGCACGCGATCCATGACGAAGAAGGGCCCTCCAAGCACGTCGGCGTCGGGTTCGACCCAGCGGACCGCGGGCACGGGGGCGCGTGAACGGCTCGCCAGGGCCCGCAGCACCCGGGCTTCGCGGACCGCGTCCGGGTGCAGGAAGATGCCACCGGGGCCCGGCTGGCGGCGCAGGACGAACTCGGCGGACCGTTCCCGCCCCTCTTCTCGCCACCGGGCACCGAAGATGACCATCTCGCTTGACTGGCCCGCTTTCGGCCGTTCCAGCGGGCCCAGCCGCACACCGGTGACGCGAGCACCGGACTCCTCCCGCAGCCGGTCGGCCAGCCAGGCCGCCAACGCATCCGGGAACGCCTCGTGGATTCCCTCCGGCAAGGCCGTACCCTTCCGTTCTCAGATGGTGGCGTGGCCGCGGTAGTGCTCGGCCAGCGGGCCGAGCTCGCCGCCGACGACGCCGTGCAGGATCAGTTCGTCCGCGCCCGCCTCGACGTACTCGGCGAGCCTGGCCTCGACGGCGGCGACGTCGCCCGCCGCCGAGGAGGACGGCAGCCAGGACGCCGGCATCCCGTCGCACAGGTCGATCAGCTGCTGCCGGGTCAGGTGCTTGTCGGCCGGCAGCCCGCCGAGATCGGTGAGCGTCTTCTGGGCGCGGTACGCGGCCAGGTCCGACTCGTCCCAGCCGTTGGCGCGCGCGATGGCGTCCCCCAGCCCCGGGACGGAGAGGTAGCCCGCCGCGCGGGCGTGAATCGCGAGCCGCTCCCGTTCCGGGGTCACGGCGGGGGCCACCGCGACGGTGGCGACGCAGCGCGCGGCGTCCGGGTCGCGGCCGGCGGCCTCGGCACCCTCGCGCAGCGCCGTCCGTGACCTCCGCACCGCATCGGGGGTGAGGAACGGATGCAGGATCACCCCGTCGTAGCAACGGCCCGCCAGGGCGATCGTCTTGGGCCCGACCGCCGCGAGCAGCATCGGGGGTGGCGCGAGGTCGAGTTTCACCGGTAGGCGCAGGCTTGGGAAGTTCCCCAGCGGCCCGTCGTAGGAGACGGTCTCGCCGTTCCAGAGCCGGCGCAGGATGTCGGCGGTGTCGCCGAGCATCCGCAACGTGGGGGACACGGTGCCGTAGGACGTCCAGCGCCAGTCGGCGGACCTGCCGAAGCCGAGCGTGAACCGCTCGCCGGTCAGCGCCTGCAGGGTCTGGCCCATGGAGGCCAGGACCATCGGATGCCGCAGGATCGGGTGGGTGATGGCGGCGCCGATCCGGACGCGTTCGGTGACCTGGCCGATGGCCGAGGCGAGTGCCGGCAGGTCCTTGGAGTCGTAGCGTTCGCCGATCCACACGGCGCCGAGGCCGAGTGCCTCGGCGGCGCGCGCCTGGTCCAGCCCTTCGCGCGGGTTGTGGGCGGCGCCCGGCAGAACGTAGCAGCCGAGGCGGGTGAGCGCCCCGGGCCGGGAGGCGGGCGAAGCGGTGGTGGACGTGGTGGGGGACGGGCTGTTGATGGCGGCACCCCGACTTCCTGGACGGTTCGTGGAGGGGGACGGAGCCGGTCGAACCGCTCAGTCCGAACCGAATCTTACACACCATCCACTTATTGTCGAAGGGCTGCCGGCGGCCTGCGCCACCGACCAGACACCACGTAGTGCTCGCCTTGGTGATCGCCAGGCCAGGCGAAGGGGATTGACGCCCGGGAGGGCTGATTCTAATCTTTCTGACACAATGCTCACTAATAGGTTTCGCTGTCCGGACGCGGGAGCCGCCGATGCTGACCCATGATCGCCTCTTCCTGGGAGGCGGCTGGAAGGAGCCCGCGGGGCGCGGCCGGATCGAGGTCGTGTCCCCGGCGACCGAAGAGGTGATCGGGTGGGTGCCGGACGCGGCCACCGCCGACGCCGACCACGCCGTCGAGGCCGCGCGGGACGCCTTCGACCGCGGCCCCTGGCCGCTGCTGGACGTCACCGAGCGGATGGAGTACGTGCGCCGGTTCGCCGCCGAGATCCGCGAGCGAGGCGACGAACTCGCCGATGTCCTGTGCGCGGAGGTGGGGCTGCCCCGCCACACGCTCCCCGCGGGCCAGCTCGCCAAGACGGACGCGACCTTCGAGGCGTTCCTGGACCTGGCCGCGGACCACCCCTGGGAAGAGACCCGGACCGGCTCGGGCGGCCGGCGGCTGCGCGTGCGGCACCTGCCGGTCGGGGTGGTGGCCGCGATCGTCCCCTGGAACGCGCCGCTGCTCATCACCGCGATGAAGCTCGCCCCCGCGCTCCTCGCCGGGGCCACGGTCGTGCTGAAGCCCGCGGCGGAGAGCCCGCTGCACACCTACCTGCTTGCCGAGGCCGCGCTCGCGAGCGGGCTGCCGCCGGGCGTCCTCAACATCCTGCCCGCGGGCCCGGAGGTGAGCGAGCATCTGGTGCGCCATCCCGGCGTGGACAAGGTCAGCTTCACCGGGTCCACGGCGGTCGGCCGCCGGGTCGGCGCCATCTGCGGCGGCGAGATGAAGCGTTGCACGCTGGAGCTGGGCGGCAAGTCCGCCTCGATCGTGCTGGACGACTTCGAGCTCACGCCGCAGGGCGTGCGGATGCTGGTGACGGGCGCCATGGTCAACAGCGGTCAGGTGTGCGCGGCGCTCAGCCGGGTCCTGGTGCCACGCGGCCGCTACAAGGAGGTCGTCGACGCGATGGCCGAGACGGCGGGGGCGCTGGTCGTCGGCGATCCGTCCGATCCCGCCACCGACATCGGCCCGCTGGTCTCCCGGCGGCAGCGCGACCGCGTCGAGCGGTACCTGCGGATCGGCCGTGAAGAGGGCGCCACCGCGGTGGTGGGCGGTGGGCGCGCCGACATGGAGCGCGGCTGGTACGTCCAGCCGACCGTCTTCTCCGGCGTCGACAACGGGATGACCATCGCCCGGGAGGAGATCTTCGGCCCGGTCGCCGCCGTCATCCCCTACGAGGAGGAGGCGGAGGCGATCGCGCTGGCCAACGACTCCGACTACGGCCTGGCCGGGGCCGTCTGGACGGCCGACCCCGACCGCGGCGCGCTGGTCGCGGGCCGCGTCCGTTCCGGAGCGGTGGCGGTCAACGCGCCCGGCGCGCTGGACCCCTTCGGCCCGTTCGGCGGGCTCAAGCAGTCGGGCATGGGCCGGGAGGGCGGCCATGAGGGGATCGCGGCCTACACCGAGCTCCAGACGATCCTGCTGCCCGCCCGATGACCCGGCCCCCTGAATTCACCGAAGGTCCTGAAAGGAAGCAGTGCGGATGACCATTCTCGTGCTGGGCGGTTCCGGCCTCGTCGGACGCAAGCTCACCCGCCGGCTGCTCGACGAGGGCCACTCGGTCGTGGCCTGCGACGTCGCGGCCCCCGCCGAGGCCGTGCGCGGCGAGACCGAGGGCGCCGTGCACGTGCGCGCCGACATCTCCCGGCTCGACCAGGTGCTCGGCGTCGTCAAGGAGCACGGCGTCACCCGGATCGCGCTGCTGTCGTACATCATGGGCCCGCTGATGTCGCCCGACCACGCGGAGATCCTGCGGGCGATCGAGGTCAACGTCACCGGCGTCACCAACGTGCTGGAGGCGGCGCGCCTGGCGGACGCCCGGCGGGTGCTGTTCCTGAGCACCGTGGGCACCTACGGCCCGCCCTCCCTCTACGGTGACCGGCCGGTCAACGAGGACGACATCCTGGCGCCGCAGAGCATGTACGGGCGGATGAAGGCGCTCAACGAGTCCGTGGCCGACCGCTACGCCTCGCTCTACGGGCTGGAGGTGGTGAAGGTCCGGCCGTCGGCGATCCTCGGTCCCGGCAGCACCATCTGGCCGGCCCGCCTGCTGGAACGGGTGGCCGTCGGGGAGCCCGGCGTGGTGCCGTACGCGCCGCAGGCCCGCGACAACATCATCGCCGCCGAGGACCTGGCCGTGCTGCTGTCGCGCCTGCTCACCGGGGAGCGCCCCAAGCACGGCACCTACCTGGGCGCCGCGCACAACATCACGATGAGCGAGCTGGTCCAGGTGACCACCGAGCTGATGCCCGGCGCCCGCTTCGAGCACCCGAACCCCGACCGGCGCCCGACCTACCCCGGGGTGTTCGACAACGCCCGGGCCGTCGGAGAGTTCGACTGGAAGCCGCGCGGCGTGCGGGAGACCGTGCTGGCGCACATCGACGACGTCCGCCGGGACGCCGGGCTCGCCCCGCTGGCACCACCCAAGCCCTGATCCGCCGCGGTTTGATCGAAGGAGCAGCATGACCACTTCCACAGCGCTCGCCGGCGGGCTGGACGACGTCGATCTGAGCGATCCGCATTTCTACGTGGGAGATCCGCACCCGGTCTACGCCCGGCTGCGCGCCGAGGCCCCGGTGTACTGGTCCGAGCGTGGCGGCTTCTGGGCGCTGTCGAAGTTCGAGGACGTCCGGCACGTCGGCCGCAGCACCGACCTGTTCTCCTCGGCCCGCGGCACGCTGATCAGCGACGCCCGCAACCGGGACGGGAACGGCCCGCACATGGAGGGCGCCCACCACCTCATCCGCAGCGACCCGCCCGCGCACACCGAGCTGCGGCGGCTGGTGTCCAACTCCTTCCGCCCCAAGGCGGTGAAGGCGCTGGAGGAGAAGACCCGCAGGATCATCCGCGATCTGCTGGCCGAGGTCGAGGAGGGGACGGTCCACAACGCGGTCGCCGCCGTGTCCGCGCCGGCCACCACCTACGTCATCGCCGAGCTCATGGGCGTCCCGCAGGAGCGCTGGGCGGAGTTCTGGACTTGGACCAACAGCGCCATCCTCCAGGTCGACGGCCGCGACGACCCCGAGCACGCCGCCAACATCGCCGCGCTGCTGGACTACTTCCGCGAACTGTGCGAGGAGCGCCGCCGCGATCCGGGCGACGACATCATCACCGACCTGGTGCAGGGGACGTTCCAGGGAGAGCCGCTCAACGAGGTCGACCTGCTGACCTACTGCAAGCTGCTGCTGGCGGCGGGTACGGAGACGACCCGAACGCTGGTCACGGGCGGGATCGACCTGCTGGCCCGGCATCCGGACCAGCGGCGGGCCCTGGTGCGCGACCCGTCCCTGATCCCCGGCGGCGTGGAGGAGATGCTGCGGGTGGTCAGCCCTGTCGTCGCCTTCGCGCGCACCGCGCGGCAGGACGTGGAGATCCGGGGCACCACCATCGCGGCCGGCGACTATGTCGTGCTGCTGTACCCGAGCGCCAACCGGGACGAGGAGATCTGGCCCGATCCCGACACCTTCGACGTCACCCGCCCGGAGAAGCGGAACGTGGCCTTCGGGTTCGGCCCCCACGTGTGCCTCGGCGCTCCGCTGGCACGGATGGAGGGCAAGGTCATCTTCGAGGAACTGCTGGCGCGGTTCCCTGATTTCGCGCTCGCGGGCCCACCGGTCCGGCGCGCCTCGACCCTGGTCGCGATGTACGACGCGCTGCCCGTCATCTTCGGTGAATCGACGCCGGCATGACAGCACCGGACGATGTGACCGGGCCGAGTCCGCTGCGGGGCGTTCGCGTCCTCGAGGTCTGCGGGAACCCGGCCGGACGGGTGGCGGGCATGCTCCTCGCCGACCTCGGCGCCGAGGTGGTGCGGGTGGTCGGGGGAGCGGCTGATCGGGACGCGATCCCGGCGGAACCCGGGGAACTGTGCTGGGATCGGGGCAAGAGTCTGGTCGCCATCGACGCCGGTGCGCTGCCCGAGGTGGCGCGCACGGCCGATGTCCTGCTGGTGGACCATTCGCCGCGCGCCCTCCGCGCGGCCGGGCTCGCGCCGGAGGAGATTCGGGACCGAGCTCACCGCCTCGTCCATGTGTGGGCGCCGCCGTATGCCGCCCGCGGTGAATTCAGCGAATTGCCGGCGGATCCGATCCTGCTGGACGCGCTCGGCGTCGCCGGGCGCTACCCCTCCCGTACCGGGGGACCGGTGGCCCCGGTGGTTCCCACGACCACCTACGTCCATGGGGCGATGATCGCCGCCACGGCGGTGGCCGGGCTGGTGGGACGGCGGCGCCTCGGCACCGGGACGGCCGTCGAGGTCAGCGGGCTGCACGCCATCGCGGCCCAGATGACCACGATGATGGTGGAGGGGCTCGACCAGCCGGTCTTCTCGCCGGGCGCGTCCGGAAGTCCCGCGCCGTGCTGGCGGGCGTACCGGTGCGCCGACGGGCGCTGGTTCTTCCTGGCCACGCTCACGCCGGGGCTGTTCTTCCGCGCCCTGGAGGCGCTGGACCGCATGGACATCATGGTCCTGCCGGAGGTCGCGGGCGAGTTCTCCAACATCCTCGTCGAGGACGCCGGCGGCCGCGTCGTCACCGCCGAACTGGAGGCGCTGTTCGCGTCCAGACCGTGCGGGCACTGGCTCGAGCTACTGGAGAAGGCGGCCGTCCCGTGCGCGCCGGTCGCCACCCGGGACGAGTGGATCCGCGGCGATCCGGTCGTGGCCAACGCGGGGACGGTGGTCCGCGAGCATCCTGAACTGGGTCCGGTGACCATGCCCGGCTCGCCGATCATCTTCGCGGGGGCTCCGGGATCGCCCGGCCGGATTCCTTCGCCCGAACCCTCCGTGCGCGCGCCTGGGGACCTGTGGGCGGCTCCCGCGACGGCCGATCCTTCGCCGGAATCCGCAGCCGAGGGGCGTGCCGTCCTACCGCTGGCCGGCGTGAAGGTCCTCGACGCCTCGACCTTCCTCGCGGCCCCGTTCGTGGCGTCCCTGCTGGCCGACTTCGGCGCGGACGTCGTCAAGGTCGAGCCCGCCGCGGGCGACCCGTACCGCGTGTATCCGGTTTCCTTTCTCGCGGTCAATCAGCGCAAGCGCGGCATCGCCCTCGACCTGACCAAGCCCGAGGGCGCCGACGTGCTGCGAGCGCTGGTTCGCGGCACCGACGTGCTGGTGGAGAACTTCCGTCCGGGACGGATGGCCCGCATCGGCCTGCCCCCGGACTCGCTGCGCGAGACGAACCCGGGACTGGTGCACTGCTCCGTCACCGCCTACGGGCAGGACGGTGCGAGCGCCGACGCACCCGGCTTCGACCCGATCTTCCAGTCGCTGAGCGGCATGGCCTCGGCGCAGGGCGGCGACGGGGAACCGATCATGTCGGCGATGCCCGCGCATGACACGTGCACCGGGGTCCTCGGTGCCCTGGGAGTCCTGGCGGCGCTCTACGCCAGGGGCGACGGCGGCTCTGGCACGCAGGTGGCCGTGTCCCTGGCCGCCACTTCCACCTACCTGCAATCCGCCGAGTTCACGGATTACGCCGGACGCCCGGCGCCTCTCCGAGGCGGGACGGACTTCCGAGGGCCGGCTCCGGGGCACCGCTACCACCGCTGCTCGGACGGCTGGATCGCCATCGCCGCCACCGGCGCCGGTCAGCCGGCGGCCCTCCGTCAAGCCCTTGATCTCTCCGAATCGTCCGAGGACGACCTGCCGCGGATCGAGCGGGCGTTGCGCGGCCACACCGTCCGGCAGGCCCTGCGCCTGCTCTCCGGTCGCGGCGTGCCCGCCTGCCGTGTAGTGCAGCCCGAGGGGTGCCTGGACGACCCGTTCCTGGTGGACAACGAGTTCGCCCATCTCGTCCACGATCCCGAGCTCGGGCGGCTCAGGGTGGTCGCCGGTTACGCGCTCTGGGCCAGCGGAGACGGCCGCGCGGCGTCCGCGTCGTTCGCTCCCGGCCAGGACGGCCGCCGCATCCTGGCAGCCGCCGGCTATGGCGGCGACCGGATCGAGGCGCTGGTGGCCAGGGGCGCGGTGGCGGGGCCGGTATTGCCAGGCGATCAGCAGGCCCCTACTATCTGACATAGTGTTCATTTTAGCCGCAGGAGCATCACATGGCAGAACCAGCAGTTGACTACCCTGGTTTGGGTGAGGTCGGCGGGATCTGGGAGCTGGTGGATCGGCGGGCAGATCTGACGCCTCAGTCCGTGATGGTGACGGACGAGCTCCGGCGGCGCGTCACCTTCGGGGAGTTCCGCGACCGGGCGCTGCGGGCGGCGGCCGGGCTCTGCGACCACGGGGTGCGCCCCGGCACGGTGGTCTCCTGGCAGCTGCCCAGCCGGATCGACACGATGGTCCTGTTCGCGGCACTGTCCCGGCTGGGCGCGGTGCAGAACCCGCTGATCATGATGCTGCGGGAGCCGGAGCTGGAGTTCATCTGCGGGCAGCTGAGCAGCCGGTTGCTGGTCGTCCCCGAGCGGTTCCGGGGTCACGACCACGGCAAGATGGCCGACGCGATCGCCGCCGGCCAGGACGGCCTCACCGCGATGCTGGTGGACGGCGGCCTGCCGGAGGGCGATCCCGCCACGCTGCCGCCGCCAGTCCCGGCAGGGGACGCGGAGGCCCGCTGGATCTTCTACACCTCCGGCACGACGTCCAGGCCGAAGGGCGCCCGGCACACCGATCGGGGGCTGCTCGCCGCGGCGATGACCTACTGCGGGGCGATGGAGCCCACGCCCGAGGACCGGATCGCCTCGCTCGCCCCGATCGCCCATGTCGGGGGGATCCTGCACGTGCTCACCAGCCTGATCAGCGGCGCGTCGATGATCATCGCGGATGTGTTCGAGCCGGCCGCCGTCGCCGAACTGCTGGGCGAGTGCGGCGTGACGATCGGCGGCAGCGGGGTGCCCTTCGGCCGGGCGTTCCTGGAGCTCCAGCGGGCCCGTCCGGACCGGCCGCTGTTCCCGGAGATGAAGGCGTTCCTGGTGGGCGGCTCGCCGCGGCCGGAGTCGCTGCACTACCAGATCCGGGACGAGCTGGGCGGGGTGGGCCTGGTGTCCGGCTACGGCCTGACCGAATGCCCCTACATCGCCTGGGGGACCCTGCACGACACCGACCATGAACACGCCACGACGGAGGGCCGCCCCGGCCCGGGCACCGACCTGCGCGTTGTGCGCGGCGACGGCACCCTGGCCGACCACGGCGAGACCGGCGAGCTGCGGGTCAGGGCGCCCCAGCTCATGCTCGGCTACGTCGACCGGGCACTGGACCGCGACGCCTTCGACGAGGACGGCTACTTCCGCACCGGCGACCTGGCCTTCCTCGACGAGCGCGGCTATGTGACGATCACCGGCCGGCTCAAGGACGTGATCATTCGGAAGATGGAGAACATCTCCGCCCGGGAGGTCGAGGAACACCTCATCACCCACCCCGGAGTCGCGGACGCCGCGGTGATCGGCGTCCCGGACGAGGAGGCCGGTGAGCGGGTGTGCGCGGTGGTCGTCCCGGCCGATCCGGCGGCGCCGCCCGGCCTGGCGGAGCTGTGCGAGCACGCGCGCGGCCGCGGATTGAACGTGCGCAGGCTGCCGGAACGGCTGGAGATCGTGGACGAGTTGCCGCGCAACGCCATGGGCAAGGTCGTCAAGCCCCGGCTGCGCGAGCGGTTCGGCGCCGCGGACGGACCGGTGGCCGGTACCTGAAACGGTCCCGGGCGACCGTCCTCATCGAAAGGTAGGGAATGGACCTCGACTTCACCGACGAGCAGCGCGAGTTCCGCGAGGAGGTGCGCACCTGGCTGGAGGAGAACAAGCCGCGGGAAACGCGCCCGCACGATTCGGCGGCGCGGCGCGAGTACGACCTGGCGTGGCAGCGGACCCAGTGGGAGAGCGGCTGGGCGGGCATCTCCTGGCCCGCCGAGTACGGTGGCCGCGGTCTCTCGCTGCTCGAGCAGCTGATCTGGTACGAGGAGTACGGCCGGGCGGGGCTGCCATCCCTCGACATGACGTTCGTCGGGCTGCACCACGCGGGCCCCACGCTGATGGCGCGCGCCCGCGACGACCAGAAGGCCGCGCACCTGCCGCCGATCCTGCGGGGGGAGGTGGTGTGGTGCCAGGGCTTCTCCGAACCCGGTGCGGGCTCGGACCTGGCGTCGCTGAGCACCCGCGCCGAGATCGACGGTGATCACCTGGTCGTGACCGGCCAGAAGGTGTGGACCAGCTTCGCCGACCAGGCGGACTGGCAGGAGCTGCTGGTGCGCACCGGCCGCGAAGGCTCCAAGCACGACGGCATCACCTGGGTCATCTGCGACATGAAGAGCCCCGGCGTGGACGTGCGGCCGATCGAGACCATGGACGGCGGGCACGACTTCTGCGAGGTCTTCTACGACGAGGTCCGCATCCCCCTCGACCGCGTGGTCGGCGAGGTCGGCGACGGCTGGCGGGTGGCGATGGCGACGCTGTCGTTCGAGCGCGGCACCGCGTTCATGGCCGGCCAGGTGCGGCTGGCGAGCACGGTCGAGCGGTTGATCCAGATGGCCGGCGAGCGGCCCGGCCCCAATGGACGCGGCTCGCTGCTGGACGACGTGGAGACCGCCCGGCGGCTCGCCGAGCTGCGCGCGGAGAACGCCGCCCTGCGCGCGGTCACCTATCTGGGCGTCTCGCGCGCGGCGCGCACCGGCTCGCCCGGACCCGAGGGCTCCATCACCAAGCTCTACTTCGCCGAGCTGGAGCAGAAGGTCGCCAGGACCGCCATGGACCTGCTCGGGCGGGACGGACTGCGCATGGTGTCCCGTTGGGACACCGGCGGCTGGTCGGGCCAGTGGCTGACCGCCTTCTCCGCCTCCATCGGCGGGGGAACCTCCGAGATTCAACGCAACATCATCGGGGACCGCGTCCTCGGTCTCCCACGCTGAGAGGACTGTCATGGATCTCCTGCCCACCGCCGAGCAGCAGAGCATCGCCGACACCGCTGCGGAGTTCCTGCGCAACGAGATGTCGACCGCGCTCATCCGCGGCGGGCGTGGCGACGCGGCCTGCGTGCCCGCCGTGGCCTGGAAGGAGGGGGCCGCGCTCGGGTTGCTGGGACTGTCACTCCCCGAGGAGCACGGGGGCGCGGACGCCGGGCTGGCCGAGGAGATGCTGGTGTTCCGGGAGGTCGGGCGGATCCCCGCGCCCGGCCCGTTCCTGTCCTGCGTGCTGGGGGCGCGGGTGGCCGCCGTGGCGGGCGACGCGGACCTGGCCGCCTCCATCGTCGGCGGCGACGCCCAGGTCGGGCTCGGGCTCCCGCGCCCGGGCACCGTGTCGGGGCCGATCAGGCTGGACGGCCCGCTGGATCTGCTCGACGTGCCCGTTCCCGGCCATGTCCTGCTCATCGCCGAGGACGGTGCCGGCCTGGTGCACACCGACGCCCTGTCTGACGTCAATCCGGGCGAGGCCATCGACCCTGGGGTACGGATCAGCGACGCGGTCGCCGGCAACGCCCCGCTGCTCCACTACATCCCCGCCGATCGCGAGCCGCTGTATCTGCGGGCGACCGTGCTCACCGCCGCGCTGCTGACCGGCATCGCCGAGGCCGTCCGGGACGCCTCGGTCGCGCACGCCAAGACCCGCGAGCAGTTCGGCCGTCCCATCGGCGTGCATCAGGCGATCAAGCACCGGTGCGCCGACATGGCGGTGCGTGCGGAAGCGGCGATGGCGCAGACGTTCTTCGCGGCCATCGCGGTAGACGAGGGGCGCCCGGACGCCGAACTGCAGGCGCGCAGCGCGCTGATCGTCGCGGCGCGGGCGGCGCGCCTCGGCGCCGCCGAGAACGTGCAGATCCACGGCGGGATCGGCTACACCTTCGAGGCCGACGCCCACCTGTACGTCAAGCGCGCGGAGGTGTGGTCACAGGTCCTCGGCGGGCGCGCCGGCCACCTGGACCGGCTGCTGCGGCTCCCGGAGGCGGCATGAGCGAGCGGAGCGAGGGCATGAGCGCGGCTCTTGCCGGGGGGTGTGGGGGGTCGCCCCCCACGAGGAGCAGAGCATGAGCGCACACGCGGCCCCCGGCGGGACGCGGGTCATGCCGCTGATGGGAGAGCACGCCGTGCTCGGCGAGGCGCTGGCGGCGGCGGGGGCGCAATTCGGTGACCGGGACGCCTACGTCGAGGGCGGCGACCGGCTGAGCTATGCCGAATGGGACCGCAGGGCGTCCGCGCTGGCGGCGCGTCTGGACGGGCGTGGCGTGCGGCGCGGCGACGTGGTGGCGCTGATGCTGCCGCCCGGCATCGACTACGCGGTGTGCTACGCCGCAGTGGTGCGGATCGGGGCGGTGGTGACCGGCCTCAACACCCGGCTCGGTCCCGCCGAGACCGGAGCGATCCTCGAGCGGTGCGTGCCCGCACTGGTGATCCGGGACGGGGACGCCGGACTGCCGGAACCACCGGCGGGCCTACCGGTCCTCCCGCGCTCGGAGCTCGCCGGCACCTGGCGTGACCCTGCGCCGGACGGCGGCCCCTGGGACGTCCAACCCGACGACCCGGCGGTCATCATCTGGACCAGCGGGACGACCGGCACCCCCAAGGGCGCCTGGTACGACCATCGCGGCCTGGCCGCCGCGGCCCGCTCGTCCGGTGTCATGAGCGCACCGTTCGACCGGCGGCTGAGCTCCACGCCGTTCGCGCACGCCGGGTACATGGGCAAGGTCTGGGATCAGATCGCCTGGGGCGTCACCCTGGTGCTCGGTCCGGCCCGCTGGTCCGCCGGGGAGATGCGCGACCTGCTGCGGCGGGAGCGGATCACCGTGGCGGGCGGCGTCCCGACGCAGTGGGCCAAGCTGCTGGAGGCGTCCGGCGCCGGTGGGGCCGACGCACCCTCGGCCTTTCCCGACCTGCGCCTTGGTGTCTCCGCGACCGCCCCCGCGGCACCGGACCTGGTGGAACGGGTAGGCGCGGTACTCGGTGTGCCATTGATCGTCCGCTACGCGATGACCGAGTCCCCGAGCATCTCGGGCACCGCGCCCGAGGACCCACCGGAGATCCAGTTCCGGACGGTGGGGCGCCCCCAGGAAGGCATGGAGGTCGTCGCCGTCGACGCGGACGGGCGTCGCCTCCCCCCAGGCGAGGTGGGCGAGATCCGGGTGCGCGGCGCTTGCGTGATGCGCGGCTACTGGCGTGACCCGGAACGGACCGGCGCCGCCTTTGACGATGCCGGGTGGCTGCGCACGGGCGACCTGGGATCGGTCACCGAGGAGGGCTACCTCGCGCTGGTGGGCCGCAGCGGTGACATGTACATCCGGGGCGGCTACAACGTCCACCCCCTCCAGGTCGAGAACGTGCTCGGCACCCACCCCAAGGTCGCGCGGGTCGCCGTCGTGGGCGCGCCCGCACCGGTGATCGGCGAGATCGGTGTGGCGTTCGCCGTGCCCGCGGACCCGTCCGACCCGCCGGACCTGGCGGAACTGCGGTCCTGGGCCGAGGAGCGGCTGGCCGACTACAAGGCGCCCGACACGCTGGTGTTGCTGGACGAACTCCCCTTGACACCGATGGCGAAGGTGGACCGGGCGGCGCTGCGCGCGCGGGCCGCCACGATCCGAGAGAGGAACAAGACGATCATGACGACTCAGCCGCGCCCGTGCGCGACCGGCGCGACCGGCGAGAGCGCGCGATGAGCCGCCGGGTGGCCATCGCCGGTGTGGCCCTCGCCGATCCGGGCGCGGCCGGTGGCTCCCCGATCGAGCTGATCGGTCAGGCGAGTCGGCGTGCGCTGGACGACGCGGGGCTGCGTCCCGGCGATGTCGACGGGTTCGGCTCGACCGGCCTGGGCGCGCTGCCCCCGATCGACGCCGCCGAGTACCTGGGCCTTCGGCCGCGCTGGATCGACTCCACCGCGGTCGGCGGCGCGGCCTGGGAGGTGATGGCCGCGCACGCCGCCGACGCCATCGCCGAGGGGCACGCCGACGTGGTGCTGCTGAGCTACGGCTCGACGGCACGCTCGGACATCAAGCGCGGGCTGCGCACCGCCAACCTCAGCTGGGGCGCCCGTGGCCCGCAACAGTGGGAGACACCGTACGGGCACACCCTGATCTCCAAGTACGCGATGGCGGCGCGCCGGCACATGCACGAGTACGGCACCACCATCGAGCAGCTGGCCGAGATCGCGGTGTCGGCGCGGTTCAACGCCGCCGGCAACCCCGAGGCCGCGTACCGCGACCCCATCACGGTCGACGACGTGCTGGGCGGCCCGATGATCGCCGACCCGTTCACCAAGTTGCACTGCTGCATCCGCTCCGACGGCGGGGCGGCGGTCGTGCTGGTGGCCGAGGACCGCATCCCCGACCTGCCCAAGTCGCCGGTGCGCATCCTGGGGGCGGGGGAGAGCGTGAGCCATGTGTCGATGAGCCAGTGGGAGGACTTCACCACCGGGCCCGCCGCGGTTTCGGGGCGGCTCGCCTTCGAGCGCGCCGGTGTCCGCCCCGAGGACATCGACGTCTGCGAGCTGTACGACGCCTTCACCTACATGCTCCTGGTCACGCTGGAGGATCTGGGGTTCTGCAAGCCGGGTGAGGGTGGGCCGCTGGCCGCGAGCGGTGCGCTGCGGCTGGGCGGCGCGCTGCCGACCAACACCGACGGCGGCGGGCTGTCGGCCTGCCATCCGGGGCAGCGCGGGCTGTTCCTGATCGTCGAGGCGGTGCGGCAGCTGCGCGGCGAGTGCGGCCCGCGCCAGGTGCCCGATGCCGAGCTGGCCTGCGTCAGCGGCACCGGCGGCTGGTTCTGCTCCAGCGGAACCATGATCCTTGCCAAGGGCTGAGGCCCGGAGTCCCCCGAAGGAGGAACAGCATGGGCGAGCCCGACAAGCCCACGATCGAGGTCGAGGTGGACGGCCATGTCGCCACCGTGACCCTGAACCGTCCCGACCGGCTCAACGCGTTCAACGAGCGCATGACCGAGGAGGTCGGCGACCTGTGGCGGCGGGTGCGCGAGGACGACGAGATCCGCGCGGTGGTGCTGCGCGCCGCCGGTGACCGTGCGTTCTGCACCGGAATGGACGTGCGCGAGGGGCCGTGGTGGACCGACGTCGGCGTCTGGAGCCGGCAGGACCCGGGCGCACGGCTCGGCCCCAAGCAGCAGGGCGTCTGGAAGCCGGTGATCGCGGCGGTGCACGGCATGGCCGCGGGCGGTGCGATGTACTTCCTCAATGAGGCCGACATCATCATCTGCTCGGACGACGCGGTGTTCTTCGATCCGCACGCCGACGGCGGGATCGTCTCGGCGCTGGAGCCGGTCGGCATGCTGCACCGCGGTGTTCCCCTCGGGGACGTGCTGCGCTGGGCCCTGACCGGAACGCGGGAGCGGATCGGCCCGCAAACCGCTCTGCGCCTCGGCCTGGTCACCGAGGTGGTGACGCGGGAGGAGCTGTGGCCGCGTGCCGCCGAGCTCGCCGCCGAGATCGCGGGGCGGCGGCCCGAGGGGGTCCAGGGCACGGTCCGCGCCATCTGGGAGGCGCTCGGTCAGACGCCCGCCGTGACACGTGCGACAGGCCTGCTCTACACGCAGGTGGGCAACGGTGACGCCCGGCCTGGCCTCAGCCGGGACAAGGGCTCGCCGCGTGTGCGCTGAACGCGCACCCTCCGGGAGCGCCGGCGCCCCGGATTCCCCGGGCAGCCGGCTCTCCTGCGTTCGGTTCTGACTAGAGCATCACCTTTGCCGCAAAGTCGGTGTCGCGTCGTCGATCGTGACGATCACGACCTTCGTTTGGTGATTTTGCTCTTCAGGGAAGTAGCGCCGATCACATTTAGGTGCATCCAGGTCTTGTTGCCGGCGTCACAGCTCCCTAGTATCTGACATTAGTATCACTTTGCGGGGCGCTGCCTCGGTGAGTGTGCTCGCACGTAGCAGACCGTCCGCTCCCGCTCCCGGCGGACCAGAAGGGAAGTGATGGGCGGCGATGCTCTGGTTCGGAGTCAAGCGGCTGGCCCGAGGACTGCTGGTCGTACTGTTCGTGAGTTTTCTGGTGGTCGCGCTGCTCGGGCTGGCGCCCGGCTCGCCGGCCACCGTGATCCTCGGTGAGAACGCCAGTCCCCAGGCGGTGGCCGAGCTGGAGCAACGGCTGGGCCTTGACCAACCGGTCTGGACGCAATGGTGGGACTGGATCCTCGCCGCCTCCCAGGGCGACCTGGGCACCTCGCTGGTGACCGGAGTCGCGGTGCTCAAGGCCGTGGTGACCGCGCTGCCGGTGACCCTAGAGATCGCGGTGCTCGCCCTGCTGATCTCGCTGCTGGTCTCGATGCCGCTGGCGCTGCTGGCGGCGCCGCGGGCCGGCTCGGCGGTGGACCGGGGGGTCAGCGCGCTGACCTCGGTGCTGCTGGCGATCCCCGCGTTCGTGGCCGCGCCGCTGCTGGTCTATCTGTTCGCCATCCAGCTCCGCTGGTTCCCGGTCACCGGCTGGGTGCCGCTGTCGGAGGGGATCGGCGCCAACCTGCGCAGCGCCTTCCTGCCCGCCCTGTCGGTGGCGCTGATCGAGATAGCCGCGTTCCAGCGCGTCCTCAGGGCGGATCTGGTGACCACCCTGCGCGAGGACTACATCGACGCGGCTCGCACCAAGGGGCTGACCGCACGGTACGTACTCATGCGGCACGCGCTGCGCCCGTCCTCGTTCTCGCTGCTCACCGTCTCGGGCGTCAGCCTGGGACGCCTGCTGGGAGGGACCGTCATCGTGGAGTACCTGTTCACGCTGCCCGGGCTCGGGCAGCTCGTGGCCACCGGCGTCTCCTCACGTGACGTGGTGACCGTCCAGGGCGTGGTGGCCTTCGTCGCCATGGCCTACGTGCTGGTCAACACCCTGGTCGACATCGGCTACGGATTCCTCGACCCGCGGATCCGGCTGGCGGGTGCCCGATGAGCGCCCCGGCCGCGCCCGTCATCAAGGGCAAGGACACCCCGGACGCCGCCACGGCCCTGCCCGCCGTTCCGAAGGTACGCCGGCGCCGCTCGCCTCTGCTGTGGCTGTCGGTGAGCTGGCTCGCCCTCGTCGTGCTGCTCGCCGCGTTCTCCGCCCTGCTGCCACTGGCCGGGTACGGGGTGCCCGCGGGCTTCCCGCGCTCCGGCCCGACCCTGTCCCTTGACGGTCTGCTCGGCTTCGACCATCTCGGCCGGAGCGTGCTGTCGCGGGCGGTCTACGGCAGCCGGGCCTCCCTCATAGTCGGGGCGGTCTCGTCCGTCACGGCGATGGTGGTGGGGACCCTGTTCGGCCTGATCGCCGGTTACTTCCGGGGCTGGGTCGACGCCGTGGTCATGTACCTCACCGATGCGCTGCTGGCCTTTCCCCCGCTGGTGCTGCTGCTGGCGCTGGCGTCAGTGCTGCGCCCCAGCTACACCACGCTGCTGGTGGGGCTGACCTTGGTCGTAATCCCGCCGTTCGCGCGGCTCGCCCGCGCCAACACCCTGGCCTGGAGCAACCGCGAGTTCGTGCTCGCCGCCACCAACATGGGCGCGGGCAGGCTGCGCATCGCGGTCCGGGAGGTACTGCCCAACATCCTCCCGCCGGTGGTGGCGTACCTGCCCACGGTACTGGCGGCGCTGATCGTGGCCGAGGGATCGCTCAGCTTCCTCGGCATGGGCATCCCCTCGCCCACCCCGAGCTGGGGCGGCATGATCGCCGACGGTCGCACCCAGCTGTACGAGGCACCGCAACTGGTGCTGCTCCCGGCACTGATCATCTTTCTGACCGTCTTCGCGCTCAACCAGTGCGGCGACCACTTCCGCGAGCGCGTCGACCGCGCCGTCCACGACTGATCGTCAAGGAGCCCTCATGAAAGCGCTCAGAATCACCCCACTGATCGTCGCCATGGCGGGGGCGCTCGCGCTCACCGGCTGTGCCGCCGAGGAGGGCGGCCGGCCGTCCGGCGACCCCAATGCCGCCGGACCGCCCCAGGCCGGGGGCACGATGCGGCTTGCGACCTACTCCGAGCCGCGCATGCTCGACCCCGCGCTGATGATCAACCAGTACTCCAATCACGCGCTGTTCGGGAACGCGCTGTTCGGCACGCTGGTGACCCCCGGGCAGAAGGAGGGCACCGTCCGCCCGGGCCTGGCCGAGTCGTTCGCGACCACCGACAAGGGGACGACCTGGACGGTGAAACTGCGCGACGGCCTGACGTTCTCCGACGGGACGCCGCTGGACGCCAAGGCCGTCGAGGACAACTGGCGGCGGACGGCCGACCAGAAGCTCGGCTCGGAGTCCCGGCCGGCCGCCGCCCTGGTCGAGGAGTACGAGGCGAAGGGCCAGACGCTGACGGTCAAGCTGGGTTCGCCCTACAACACCTTCCCCGACGCCGTCATGGCGACCTCGCTGAACTGGATCGCCTCCCCCAAGGCGCTGGCGACCGGTAGCAAATTCAACGACAACCCGGTCGGTGCCGGCCCGTTCGTCCTGGAGAAGTGGACCCGGGGCGGCGAGATGCGGCTGAAGAAGAACCCCTCCTACTACGCCGAGGGCCGCCCCTACCTGGACGCCCTGGTGCTCAAGCCCGTCCAGGACGAGGACCAGCGCTTCAACAACGTCCTGACCAACGGCGCGGACGCCGCGGTGACCGCCACCCCGCAGCTGCTCGACCGGGCGCGAAGCGCGGGCCTGCCGATCTACGAGTTCCCGACCAGCGGCGGGATCAAGGCGAACTTCAACGCCCGGATCGCGCCCTTCAATGACCCCCGGGCCCGCATGGCCGTGGTCAAGGCGCTCGACATGAACGCGATCAACCAGGCCACCTACGCGGGCAAGGCCGAGGTGCCACAGTCACTGTTCGCCAAGGACTCGCCGTACTTCAAGGCCGACCTGCCCTCGGCCAAGCAGGACAAGGCCACCGCGCAGAAGCTGTTCGACCAGCTGGCCGCCGAGGGCAAGCCCGTCAAGTTCAAGATCACCTCGTTCCCGTCGGCGTCCGGGCTCAAGGCCGTCCAGTCGATCCAGGCGCAGCTGAAGACCTACCGGAACGTCACCGCCGAGGTCGAGGTGCTCGACTACCCCGCGGCGCTGGCCAAGCAGCTGGACCACACCTTCCAGATGATCCCCGGCGGGATCATGTTCCGTGAGCCGGCCTTCGCGCTGTACTTCGAGCTGCACAGCAAGTCCAGCGGGAACATCTCCGGCATCGCCGACCCCGAGCTGGACAAGGCGCTGGAGACCGGCCGGTCCAGCGCCGACCCGGCGGAGCGGAGCGCGGCCTTCGCCACGGTGTCCCGCAAGTTCGCCGAGCTCAACCCGCTCCTGCTCTACGTGCGCGCCAACCCGACCGTGATCGCGTCGAAGAAGGCGCACGGCTTCGAGATGTACAACCGCGGCTCGCTGCTGGTGGACGGGATGTGGCTGTCACGATGAGCGCGGCGGAGGCGGGCGCGCTGCTGGACGTCGAGCATCTGCGCACCTACATCGGTACCCCGGCCGGGACCGTGCACGCGGTCGACGACGTCTCCCTGAGGTTGCGCAAGGGCGAGGCGTACGGGCTGGTGGGGGAGTCGGGATCGGGCAAGTCCATGTTCGCCCGTTCCATCCTCGGGCTGCTGCCCAGGACCGCGGCCCGCTCCGGCACGGCCATGTTCGACGGCCAGGACCTGCTGCGCCTGGATGGTTCCGCGCTGCGGGAGATCTGGGGCAAGCGGGTGGGCGTGGTCTTCCAGGACCCCAGCCGTTCCCTCAACCCGGTCGTCAAGGTGGAGCGCCAGCTCACCGAGGGCATGCGCCGCCATCTGGGGATCGGCCGGACGGAGGCCACCCAGCGGGCGGTGCGGTTGCTCGGCGAGGTGGGCGTGCCCGATCCCGAGCGGCGCCTGGACAACTACCCGGGCCAGCTGTCGGGCGGGATGCGGCAGCGGGTCATGATCGCGATCGCGCTGTCCTGCGAGCCGGACCTGCTCATCGCCGACGAGCCGACCACGGCGCTGGACGTCACCATCCAGCGCCAGATCCTCGACCTTCTCGGCCGGATCCGCAGGGACCGCGACATGGCCATGATCCTGATCAGCCACGATCTCGGCGTGATCGCGGGCCGCACCGACCGGGTCGGCGTGATGTACGCGGGCCGCCTGGTGGAATCCGGCACCACCGCGGAGGTCTTCGCCCGTCCCCGGCACCGCTACACCGAGGCGCTGCTGGCCGCCACCCCGTCGGTCACGCTGCCGCGGCACAGCCGGCTCAAGGTGATCGCGGGCGGGTTGCCGGACGCGCACCATCCCCCGGCGGGCTGCCGCTTCGAGGCTCGCTGCCCG
Source organism: Actinomadura sp. SCN-SB (assembly GCF_043906805.1). Lineage (NCBI taxonomy): Bacteria > Bacillati > Actinomycetota > Actinomycetes > Streptosporangiales > Thermomonosporaceae > Actinomadura > Actinomadura sp. SCN-SB. Next base: position 74,988 of record NZ_JBIMPP010000033.1, read on the forward strand.
CACCGCAGGGACGCGTGCGCCGACCCGGGGCCGGAACTGGTGACCGTCCCCGGCGTCGACCATTCACACCGCTGCCTGTTCCCGGTCGGCACCGGGGACGGCCGGTCGGACACCGACCTGGTACTTGAGGAGGTCTCCGATGGCCGGTAGCGGCACGGCGCACCTGCGTGCAGAAGACGCCCTGTTGCGGGTCGAGGACCTAGAGGTGGAGTTCAAGACCCGGGGCGGCACCGTGCGCGCGGTCTCCGGGGTCACCTTCGACGTGCTGCCGGAGGAGACCCTGGGCATCGTGGGCGAGTCCGGCTGCGGCAAGTCCACGCTGGGACGCGCGGTGCTGCGGCTGGCCCCGCACGCCGGTGGGCGGATCGTCTTCGACGGCGCGGACATCACCGGCGCGAAGGGCCGGGAACTGCGGGCACTGCGCCGCCGCATGCAGATGGTCTTCCAGGACCCGGTGGGCTCGCTCAACCCGCGGCGGCACGTCCGCGACCTGGTCACCGAGGGGCTCACGGTGGCCAAGGCACCGGCCGCCGAACGCGAAGAGACCGCCCGGTCGGTGCTGTCAAGCGTCTCCCTGCCCTACGACCGCTTCGCCGGCCGCCTGCCCGGGCAGCTGTCCGGCGGCCAGGCGCAGCGGGTCGCGATCGCCCGCGCCATCGCGGTGCGGCCGTCCCTGCTGATCTGCGACGAGGCGGTGTCCGCACTGGACGTCTCGGTGCAGGCGCAGATCATCAACCTGCTGGAGGACATCAAGAAGGAGTTCTCCCTCACGGTGGTGTTCATCGCGCACGACCTGGGCGTGGTGAAGACCATCAGCGACCGGGTGCTGGTGATGTACCTCGGCAAGGTGTGCGAGTTCGGCGAGCCGGAGGCGGTGTACGAGAACCCGGCGCATCCCTACACCAGGGTGCTGCTGGACTCCGTCCCGTCCGCGGACTCACCGGACGGGTTCGCCGGGCCCGCGCTCGAAGGGGACGTCCCCTCGCCGTTGTCGCCGCCCTCCGGCTGCCGGTTCCGGACCCGCTGCCCGCGCGCGCGTGACCTGTGCGCCGAGCGGGAGCCGCAGATCCGGCAAGTGGAGTCCGGCCAGTACGTGGCCTGCCACTTCCCCTTGGAAACGCCCGTCCAGGAAACGTCCTCCGGGACGTCCGTGGACGCGCCCCCCGCCGCCCCCTCGGAAAGGACCGGCAAGGAGTGAAAATGAGAATCCGAACGCGGCGGTTCTTCGCGCCGGTGCTGGCCGCGATGGTCATGCTCGCGTCCGGTGCGGCGTGCTCGGCGCAGCCCCCGTCCGCCGGCACCGGCAAGGACGAGGGACCCCCGCGCCGCGGTGGTGAACTCGTCCTGGCCATGAGCGTCGAACCGCGCAGCCTGGACCCGGTCGTCATGGTCAACAACTGGGGGATCCACAGCACCCTGGGCAACGCCCTGTACGGAAGCCTGATCGGCGAGGTGTCGGAGACCGACGGCAGCGCGGGCAAGGGCCTGACCGAGAGCCTGAAGAGCGACGACAAGGGACTGCACTGGACGCTGACCCTGAAGGACGGACTGACGTTCTCCGACGGCAGCCCGCTGGACGCCGAAGCGGTCGCGTTCAACTGGAAGCGGCACCAGGACCCGAGGTCGGCGTCCCAGTCGAAGGCGGCCGCCGCTATGATCAAGTCGGCCGAGGCGGACGGGCGGACGCTCTCGATCACCCTGAAGCGGCACGCGCCCCAGTTCCCGCAGACTGTGGTGAACAGTGCGCTCAACTGGATCGCCGCCCCGGCGGCGTTGCGCAAGGGCGCCGGATTCAACACCACTCCCGTCGCCGCGGGACCGTTCGTCGTCAAGAGCTGGGCGCGCGCCGACAAGATCGTCATGGCGCGCAACCCGCATTACCACGACAAGGGCAAGCCGTATCTGGACGGGCTGACCGTCCGGTTCAACCAGGACGAGCCCGGCCGGCTCACCATGCTCCAGGCCGGCGCCGCCGACATCACGAGCTTCAACAGCCCCGCCTACGCCGCCAAGGCCGAGGAAAGCGGCATGCGGGTGGCGCGGCAGCGGCTCAACGGCGGGAACATGCTGTGGTTCAACGCGAGGTCCGCGCCGTTCAACGACCCGCGTGCGCGGCAGGCGGTGGCGAAGGCCGTCGACCCCAAGGCCCTCAACGCGGCCGCCTATCTCGGCAAGGCCGAGGTTCCCTCGACGCTCTTCGCCAAGTCCTCGCCGTTCTTCGCGGCCGGACTGCCCGTCACCGGATATGACAGGGCGGGCGCGCAGCGCCTGTTCGACCAGCTCGCCGCGGAGGGGAAGCCGGTCAGCTTCACCATCAGCACCTTCTCCAGCAGCGAGACGAAGAAGGTCGTCGAGACCGTCCAGTCGCAGCTGGGCACGTACCGCAACGTGCAGGCCAAGGTCGAGGTGATGGACAGCACCGCGGCGCTGGGCAAGCTGGCCGACCGGTCCTACCAGGCGATCCCCGGCGGCTTCGCCTTCGCCGACCCCGAACCGCTGCTGTATGAGAACCTGCACAGCGAATCCGCGACCGACCGGGTCGGTTTCAAGGACGGCAGGCTGGACGCGGCGCTGCTCAAGGGACGCGAGGCGACCACCGTGGCCGAGCGCAGGGCGGCCTACAGCGAGGTGGCCAAGCTGCTCGCCGAGCTCAACCCGGGCATCCTCTACGTCCGCACGCCGTTCCCGCTGGCCGCCGGTCCCAAGGTGGGCGGGTTGCGCGACTACAAGCAAGCGGACGTCGTGGCCGCCGAGATCTGGCGGATCGGCTGATCGGCCAGGG
>NZ_JBIMPP010000034.1:0-77674 GCF_043906805.1 Actinomadura sp. SCN-SB
CTTAGACACCCCCGCGGCCAGCGCGATCGCGCTAACGGTGCCGCCAGGGTTGGCCGCCAGCGCGCCCTGCACGGCCGCTGCCGGGCCGTCCGCGTGCGTCTCGGCACCGGTACCCGGCGCGGGGTTCTCGCGCGCCGTGGGGCCATTCGGGGCCGTTTCGGTGCCGTTGCCGTCGCGGGCGGCGGTGTTTTCCTTCGCCATTGCCAAAGCTCCTTCTGAACGGGGGCGGCGCCATTTCGGTGGTGCCGCGTTTCGTTGTTCGGAGCTCGACCATCGCTCTGCCCGAACGGCCTCGCAATAGAAAATCGCGGGTTTCTCGCTTACCACAACGGCTGGAGAGGCTCACCTGCCAATCCCGCCACTATCTCGAAAAAACACCACCAGTCAAGCCCGTCGGCCACCTCGAGCCGTAAAACGACCGGCTCGCCTTCTGCCCTGCCGTGAACGGCTGGGCGGCCTTACCTGGCCGGCTGGCGGAACTCACCCGCAAAAACTGGCCGATTCTTCTTGACTTGCCGATGAATCGAGGTTCGATCGACCCACACCCAAAAACCAGCCCGCTACCAGAAAAAGTCACATGACACGAAGGCGAGAACACAATGAGCAACCATGAAATGACGGCGCCGCACTCGCGCGCCAGGGTTGGGCATAACCACGTCGTTGAGCCGTTCAGCCCGCTACGCCCGCCTGGGGAATGCCCGCGCTGTGACCTGCGGCGCGCCGACCACGCCGCCCGCGGAATCGTTGATCACACTCATGAGCCGTTGCCCTTCGGGCGCCGCAAGCCCTACGGACAATGCCCGCGATGTGACCAGCTCCATGACGGCGCGGCCCCACGCCGCGGACACCGGCAACGGGCGCGGCGCCAGCAGGAGCAACGGCAGCAGGCGATCCGGGCGCATTTCGCGCCGGGCGGCCCTCATGACCGCGGGGAGTGCGGGCCGGTGTGCACCGCCTTCGACGCGTGATTCATCCTTTCCTCATCCCTCAACGGCTGGATGGACTTACCCGCCCGCAATGCCACCCAGCCGGTAAAACACACCCCGATTCGGGTTGACTTCGCTGCACCCCGAGATTCAATCGAGGTGACCGCAAAAACACCAGAACCGCCGAACGACAGAAACACGCCAGGAGGGGATCATGTATATCAGCGACATGGAAAGGACGGTTATCGCAAACGCCGGTTTGACGATTGGGGACCTGGGTCATTTCGCCGAAGCCAGCGCTCTTCACCACGCGGTCATCGACACTGTGATCGAGGCCGCCCGCACCATTACCCGAATCGAGGAGGATCTCCGGGAGAAGATCAACACCGGACGGCGCGATCTTGACACCGCCCAGGCCGCCCTGGACGCCGGGCAGTGGCTCAACCCCAGCGGGATCTTGCAGGACACCGGGCGCATGATCGACACGCTCGCCGCGCGACGACAGGACGCCTACCGGCACCTGACCGCGGTATGCCGAACCGCCGCCGCGCTGCCGCACCCGAACATGATCACAGGCGAGCGGGCATCCGCCGACTCGGCCGCGCCATAGCCGCACGCTGGGCAAGGCCCGCCGGGTGCGGCGCCCGGCCCGGCGGCGCCATCAGGGCCACCTCGAACACGGCTCGGCTGTGCCGATTGCCGGGCTGTCCCCCGCCGGCGGGGGCTCGGTGATGGCCGTGTCCGGGCCATCGGCAACGCGGCCGCTGGTCTCGACACCGGGGTCGCGTTGCCGGGCACGGCGGCTGGCCGCCCGTCAGGCCAGCCAGCCGCACGCCTCCCAGTCCACCCAGGTGGCGCCGCAGCACCAGCATCGGTCATCGAGATCGGTGATCGGGGTGAAGGTGCCGCACTCGGCATCCGGGCAGAACTTCAGACAGCCGTACTCGGTGCAGGGGGTCAGCTCGAACACCCGCTGGTCGAACTGCTCACTGATCCCGCGGCCGCTGTCCACCCGCGCTACCGCGTCGCGGTGCTCGGCCGAGCGCCCTTCGGTGCGGCAGGTGCAGTAGATCTCGGCGACCCCTTCCACTGCGGTTGCCTCGGCGTCTTCGGGATCGGGCTGGGCTTGCGCCCAGTCCTTGATCTGGTGCGCCAGGGCATCCAGCGCGCGCATGACCTCATCGCAGGTGTCCGGCTCGGCTTCGGGCAGGTACCCGGCCTCGGACTCGATCACATGCCAATGCCGCACCGCCGACCGTGGGGGCGACCCTGGAGCGGACTGTGGGGTGGTGTGCGTGGACGGTGCCGTCATTGCGGCTCCTCCTCTCCTTCGCCGCGCCGTGCCATGTCGGCGACCCGTTGGGGGGTCGGGTCATCCGGGGCGAGGCCCGCCCTCGGCGGGCGGGCATCACCCTGGACGCCCCGGCTTGGGGCGTGCGGCACTTGGCTCAGCACCTGCCGGTTCACCCGCAGGAGCCAGCTCGCTCCGCCATAAGGTCGTCGGTGATCTGCGTGAGCGCCGTGGCCAATGATTCGTCCGGCAGATCCAGCGCCTCCGGATTGCCCGCGAGCAGATCATCACGGGTGGTGATGATGAACGCGCCGGTGTCACACAGCGCAGGCCACCGATCGGTCAGGAATGTCCGCACACCCCTGCCCGTCCAGATCAGATAAGGGTTCCCGCCGCCCTCGCACCAGCGGCGAAAACGCGCCACATGATGCGCTCGCACGACAATTGAATTGCCCATGACACCTCCTATTCAAATGTTCGGTTCGGCGTTCCGTCTTGCCGTTCCACCACGAGGTTCGCTCTGCGCTATCCCATAGTCAAGGGCGATTTCGAACTTTTTCCCAGCCCTAAACGGCTGGAGACCCTTACCTAGCCGGAGATGACGGCCAGCCGGAAAATAACACCCGGCCACGGCTTGACTTCACCCGAATACGAGATCTAATAGGGGTAACGGCAAAACACATTGAACGGTCACCGGAATGGAACGGGAGGCACGCAATGGAAACGGCACCGTTTACGATCTGGTATGACGCCGAGATCACCGCCCAGCACCTACGGGTCGGTCACCCGATCCGGCATGATGACATTTACGCCACCGTGAAAGTGATCATCCGGGACGAGGCCCGGCGCCGGGTGATCGTCGAGGCGCGCGGGGATGATGACGGCCGAACCTATGTGTTCGAGTTCCCCTACGACGCCGGGGTGGAGGCCGGGATGATCATCCAATACGGCATCGAACGCCCGGAACGGGGCGACATCTACGCGATACATCCCAGTCACGGTCCGCGAGCACGCCAGCTGGCCCTGCGCTACATGCGTACGCACGGCGGGCGGCTGATGACACGGCACGTCATCCCGGACACCGCCACCGACCTCGGCGTCATGCCTACGGATGAGTTCGCGCCCGCCCGGTGATCAGGACCTCACCCGCGCCCTCGGGCCGGGGCCGGGCTCACACGCCCCTGGCGCCGGCCCGAGGAGCCTCGCGCAGCGCGCGTCGACCCCCATGCACCTCATCCACTCCCTGAGTCAGCATCACGGCCGCCCACAACACCGCACGACACCGTCAAGCCACCCGCCACTACAACATCACCACCACGCCGGGCACCGCCCCGCTCCCTCGACAGAGACGACTTCTAGAGAGAGTCGGGTGGACCATCGGCAAGGACAAATCCGCCGCTACCAGCAGCGTTAGTACCCGGCGGGTATACCGACCTGGTCGGTACCCCCATCGGCATGGGCTCGACCGCGTGCCCTGGGAAGGGTAAGCCTCGATCCACCGGTTGATTGGTGTTCAGGTTGCGGAAACGGCAAAAGGGATGCCCCGTGGCCTGCGATGATGGGCTTGTCTAGGGTCCAGCAGCGCAGAAACAACGAGGCATCCCGTAAGTGCAATCCTCTCATGTCTCATCGGCGGTGGCTGCCGCGTTCGACGAGCCGAACCTGATCGCCGATGCCGGGCTGGTGCCGGTGGTGCGGCTGGCCGAGCGGGCGGGGTTGCCTGGGTTGGCGGCCGAGGCGCTGCGCATCGACGGTGCGCGCAACAGCGCTGGTGCCGCCCCGGCCGCGAAGGTGATGTCGCTGGTGGCGGCGATGTGCGCCGGAGCCGACAGCATCGATGATGCCGACCGGTTGCGGCACGGGGCGGTGCCGATCGCGTTCGGCGGGGTCCGTGCACCCTCGACGCTGGGCACGTTCCTTCGCTCGTTCACCCACGGCCATGCCCTGCAGCTGCACGCGGTGCACCGCCGGCTGCTGGCCGAGCTGGCCAGGCGGACGCCGCTGCTGCCCGGCGCCGACCAGGTCGCCTTCATCGACGTCGACTCCACCCACCGGCGGGTGTTCGGCCGCGCCAAGCAGGGCGCACAGATCGGACGGTTCAAAGGCGTACGCACCCTGCATCCGCTGCTGGCCACGATCTGCACCCCGATCGCCCGCCCGATCGTGGCCGCGGTGCGGCTGCGCCAAGGCAAGTCCGCCGACAGCCGGGGAGCAATGCGCCTGGTCACCGAGGCTCTGTCCACCGCGCCGCAGGTCGGGGCCACCGGCATTCGCGTACTGCGCGCCGATTCGCAGTTCTACAACGCCGATGTGGTGGCCGCCTGCCGCCGCGCGGGGGCCTATTTCTCGATCACCTGCGGCATGAACCCGTCCATCAAAGGGGCCATCGCCGCCATCGGCGAGGACGCGTGGACGCAGATCCGCTACCCCACCGGTGTGATCGATCCCGACACCGGCGAGCTGATCTATGACGCCCAGGTCGCCGAGATCGGCTGCTACACCGCCTTCACCGGACGCCGCAAGGCCGAGCAGGTCACCGCGCGGCTGATCGTCCGCCGGGTGCGTGATCTGGCCAAACCCGCCACCGTGGGTGAGCAGGGCGAACTGTTCCCCGCCTGGCGCTATCACCCGTTCTTCACCGACAGCCCGTTCCAGACCCTGCAGGCCGAGCGGCAGCACCGCCACCACGCCGTGATCGAGCAGGTCATCGCCGACGGCAAGGCCGGACCCCTGGCCCACCTGCCGTCTGGACACTTCAACGCCAACGCCGCCTGGCTGGTGCTGTGGGCGATGTCGTTCAACCTGCTGCGCGCCGCCGGCGCGCTGGCCTCGGCCTTCCACGCCAAAGCCACCACCGCCACCATCCGCGCCCACCTGGTCAACGTCCCCGCCCGGCTGGCCCGCTCAGCACGCCGCCTGCTGCTGCATCTGCCCCGCAACTGGCCCTGGGCTGATGCGTGGATGCACCTGTTCACCACCGTCCACGCCCCACCCGACAGCGTTTGACCTGCCATTATCCACCGCCCGACCGGGCCCGACCGGAACCAAACACGTGGAAAAGCTGGGCAGACCAGCCAATCAGCCCTGCCCGCCAGCCGCCGCCAACCCGACAAACCTCACCGAAACAGCCGAGAGACCAACCTCGAACCACCATCGGTGGATTGAGGGTAAGCCACTGTCGGAGGCTGGTTAGGGTCGGGTGCCCAGGTTCCTACCTCGTGCTTGTGCCTATAGTCCCATGCTTGTGCCTACATCGCTGCTGACCTCTGGGATTGGCCATCTAGTCCGCACATCCAAGCGTGTCAGACCAGCGGTGGCCCGCATCGTGCCTACCCGGGTGTCTAACCTCGTTTAGGCGTGCCTAGGCAGGATGTGGCTCGATTGGCGTATCTGCCTAAATCGGCTCTGACCTGCGCGTCTTGGAACAAGCGCCAATGGGTCAGCTTGCCGGCGGCGGCCCCGGCATCCTTGGCGCCTGCACGTCCGTCGTTTCCGAGCCGGGTGCTGGCGCCCGGGCCCGCGAGCACGCGTTGGCCAGCAGTCCGCCGGTCAGGGCGAATTCCAGGGCCACCGGCGAGCCCCCGTGTATGTACGGCTGACAGAGATACCGGGACCACGATGCAGGACGGGGTTAGCCGCCGTCAGGCCGACCGGATGGTCCAGGAGAAGAGTCATCTCCCGGCGGGATGAGCCAGCCCTCGAGGTAGCGGCACCGTTCGAGGCCCACGGCCAGAGCGGAGACAGAAGATCACACCATCGCGTGTGACGGTGTGATCATAGGAGCGGGTGACCTACAGGAAGTAGGCGTCCGGCTTATCTTCGATAAAGCCGGGAGGGGTGACGGCGCACGGCGGCGGGTTCTTGCGACGCTGCAGAGCCTCCCGCGCAAGACACAGGCACATTCACAGGGCGGTGCGGGCGTAGTCTTCGTGCATGGGCGGGTCTAGATAGGGCCGCTGCTGAACACAGCGCGGCCCGCCGACGAAGGCGATCCAATAGCCCAGCGGGAAACCGCACAATCCGCACAACCGGTCCGTGCGATCTGGTGCACCTTGACCGAATCGAGCGTGGCGGAGTCCGCCCGTCCCGCTGCGTTGATCACATTGGCGTAGCGGACGGGAAGTTTACGGCGCGAGCGGACCGGCAACCGGGCCAGCCGCTCCGACAGCTCCGGCAATTTCGCGCGCATGCGGATGCTCCGCTTCGGCGAAGGGGATCTGGTCAGGAATCCGACTAGGTAGGTAGGTAGGTAGGTAAATGCAAGGTGTGGGAGGGGCGCCGCCACGGCCGGTGCCGGGCGGCCGGGTGAGGCGATGGGGAACGTCCCGGGCCGCTGCACCGCGCGTGGTGACCCACGTCGGAGGGGAACGGGGATGGCGTGCGTACCCGGTCCCCTGCCTTCACCCGCTGCGTGCCACGAACAGGTTTGTCGTCGGGACCGGCCAGATTAGGGTTTGATTCAACGGCGTTCGATGCGCTGTCAGCCGGGGCCGCAGTGATAGCGGCGCCAGTGCCCGTCCACCCACCACCGCACCGAGTAGTCGCGATCGCCCTGCTCGGCGCGCGGTGGGGCATGGAACGCCGCACCGCGTTCGGCCAGCCGGGGGGTGAGCTTGCCCCGCAGCTCCGGGAGCCGCTTGGGGTCCGAGCACCGCCACATCGGTCCCCCTGCAGGCCCTGTGAGCCCTGCTGGGCCTAGACATGGGGTTTTAGGCCCATTGCGGCCAGCGCCCGCTGGTAGTACCGCAGGCGCGGAGCCTCCACCTCGTCGTGATCGCGGTCAGCGGGGTGCGGTGGGGCTAGGAGGTCGGCGGCCTGCAGCCACGCCTGTGCGGCCTGTCGACGTGGGCCGTGGTGTTCCAGGAGTTCGGCGCGGCGCACCAGCGCCGCGATCGCGTCGTCGCGGTCGCCGAGCCGGTCGCAGGCGGCGGCGAGCACGGCCAGAGCTCGCGCCCTCACCCAGTCCGGGACTTGCTCACCCGCGTCTGTGGAGTCGGCGGTTTCGCCGGTTTCTGGGGGGTGGAGGGCCTGGCGGGCGTGCGCGGCGGCCTGGTCGGGGCGCTGCAGGAGGAGCTCGGCCTCGGCCAGAGCGGTGAGGGTTTGGGGTGTGGCGCCGGTGAGGGCCGCGCGGGTCAGCTGCTGGGTCAGCAGATCGCGGGCGCGTTCGGCCTGGTCCGGGCGAACGCGCAGCAGCAGGGCCGCGCACCGGGCGTGCCACTCGGTGGCGCTGCGGAACGCCTCGTCGGCCTCCAACAGGTGCAGGGCACGTTCGGCCCACTGTGCTGCCTCCCCCAGATCCCCGAGGGTCTCGGCGACCAGGACGGCCTGCTGATAGGCCTGCAACCGGGCGTGCGGGTGGCCGGAGTCCTGGGCCATCTGCAGCAGCCGGGTGCAGGTCTGGCGGGCCAGCAGCACCTCACCGGCATCGGCGAACACCTCCACCAGCACGGCGCCGATCTGCACGGCCGCCTCGGCGGCTTCGACGTCACCGCCATCGGTGGCCACAGCGGCGATGGCGAAGGCGGGCCCGGCGCTGCGGGCGGCCAGGGCGTGATCGTCGTTGCGGCGGTGGCACCGCGCCAGGGCGACCTGCAGGGTGGCCCACTGCGCCCAGCCCGGCCACTCCGGCCGGCCAGTGAGCGCTGAGGGTTGATCGGAGTGCTTCGGGAGCCCCGCGGGCGCGACGATCGGGTCGATGGCATCCAGCAGTGGCTGGAGCGCAGCGATCGCGTCGTCGAACCGCCCCGTGGCTTCCAGCGCCAGGGCGGTGGTGTGCTGCACCTCCACGTGCAGTTGTGGGATCGGGGGCAGTTGCGCAACCTCGGCCAGTATGTCGGCCAGCTGCTGCAACCGGGCCAGGGCCTGCTCGGGGTTGCCGGTGTACAGGGCGCGCCGCGCCTGGGCCAGCCCGGTCTTCAGCTCGGTCAGCGTCGTCTCCGCTAGCCCGCAGGTCAGGTAGTCCACCGAGCAGCCCAGCCGCTCGGCCAGCGCCTCGACCACGGCCGCCGACGGCGTGCGCTTCCCGGATTCGACCAGCGAGATGTAGCTGTCGGACAGATCCGGCTTGGCTAGCGCCGCCTGGGACATGCCCTGGCGCAGCCGCATCTCCCGGACCCGATCCCCGAGCCGACGCGCGGAAGGATGGTCAACCAATGGTGTGGTCCCTTTCTGGTCATCAAGCCCAGCCGGGGTACGCCGTGCAGCGGGAGGAGATCAGGTCGGCGACACACCGTCACGACACACCGCTACGGCACGCCACCGCACGGCGCGGCATGCTGACGCGCGCGCTGAGGGGTGCCGTGGCGCACCGCATACGGAAAGGAGCGGGTGTCAGGTCGCCTGGAGCGCCGGGGACGGTTCCAGGGCCAGCAGCGCCCACACGGTGTGACCGCTGGCTGGGCTGCCGTCGACGCCCACCAGGGCGGCCAGGTCCTGCACGACCCGCAGCCCATGTCCGTGCTCGGTGAGTGCGTCCTCGTTCTCCGGTGCGGTGCACGGAAGCTGCGGGGTGGGGCGTCCGCCCAGATCGTGAACGGCCATACGGGCGTAGCACCCGAGGGCGATTTCGACGCCGAACCAGCCGCCCGGTTCGCCCGATCGGGTGTGCAGCAACGCGTTGCTGACCAATTCGGTGAGGATCAACTCCGCGTCATCGGCGCGGCTGGTGTGGGCCAGCAGCATCGCCGACCACGACCGTGCCCGGGCGACTTGATCGAGCCGCCCGGGGAAGACCCGCCGCCACGCCATGGCACCGTTTCCGCACAGCCATGCCGCGGGGTGATATGCGTTACCGCCTGATGCAGTCATCGTTTCCGCAACCTCCTCGACATCCCGGCCCGGCGCCACGTGGGCTTGTTTTCGGTGGTGGCACCGGAGGGATATCGAGCGCCGACTTGCCAATCCTGGTCAAGTCCCGCCGCAACGCCATGGACTGCGTCGTATAAAATGGGACTGCACTAAGCCCGCGTGAGTGTTTGGCAGTGGAGAAGTGCTGCCAGCGGTAAGTGCAATCATCGCCTTGGGTCCTGTGGAATTGCTGCGGACCGTAGGCAGTCGGGATGCGGCACCGTTTAGCACGTCAGTACTAAACGGTCTATTAGGGCGGGTCTGTTTTTCTGTGGTATTCGGCCAGCGTCGCCTGTAGTTCGTCCGCCGGACCGCTCAGCCCCTGGCGTCGGTAGGTGGCGATGCCTTCTTCAAGAAGGTTGATCGCTTCGCGCGGGCGATTGGTGGCCTGGTAGCTGGTGGCCAGTAGGCGCAGGCAGTAGGCGGTTTGGATGCCGTCACGTTGCATCTGGAACGTCTGGAGGGCGTCGGTGAGCGCTTCGATGGCGTTGGCGTGCTGATCGAGGTGTTGGTAGGCCAGGCCCATCTGCTGGCGGAAGTGGGCGCCGCCGCGTTCGTGGCCTTCGAGGGCGCACTGCCGTATGCCCTCCTCACAAAGGTCGATCGCAGCGTCATAGTGGCCGGCCAGCAACCGGGTCCGCAGCAGTGCATACAGGCCGAATCCGATGTAGACGGTGAGGCCGAGATCGTGGGCGATGGACAGGGCCTGCTGGCAAAACTGGATGCCCTGTTGATGGTGCCCGAGTTGGCTCAGTGTCAGCCCGAGAATGCGCAGGCAGGTGAACTGCGCGTGGCTGTCGGTGACCTGGCGGGCCAGGTCCAGTCCGTGTTCGGCGTCGGCGTGGGCCTCAGATAGTTGACCGAGGGACTGGTGGCAGTAGCCGCGCAGTCCGTAGGCGCGGGCGAGGTTCACGCGGTCATCGGCGCCCTCGAAGCCAGCGATGCAGGTGTTGAACAGGGGCAGGGCGCGGGCAGGGCGGCCGCGATCGGCGGCGATCACGGTGCCCGCCCGCAGGCGTGCCCAGGCGGCAAAGCGTTGGTCATCACCGCGGTCGGCAGCCGCGCCGACCAGGGTCCACAGGCGCTCGGCGTCCTCGTGGTAGCTGTGCAGGTGCAGATACGCCGCGAGGTGGTCGGTGAGCTGCGCGCCCAACTGGTAGAGCCCGGCGGCGCAGGCGGCCTCGATGGCCGCCAGCAGATTGGTGCGCTCGGTGGCAAGCCAGAGGTGGGGCTGGTCGGTGACCAGCCGACGGGTGGCCTCGCTGATCACGCTCGGGCTACGTGCGGGCTGGGGCGGCGGGAAGTAGGGAATGGGCGGTACCGCGGCGTTGGCGAGCGCGGTCAGCTCCAGCCACGCGTGGAAGAGGCGGTGGCGGGCAGCCTGGGAGCCGGGGTCGGTGTCGGCGCGTTCGGTGGCGTAGTCGCGCAGCAGGTCATGCAGCCGGTAGCGCGGCTGTCCGAGCGCGTCGACGCCGGCAGCGGCCAGCAGCGAGTGATCGACGAGGGTGTCGATCACCTCGTCGGCCGCCGGTTCGTTGAGGAGGACGGCGGGCACCCATCCGGCGACATCGTGCGGGCCGACCAGGGCGAGCCGGTGGAAGGCCCGCGCCGCCCGCCCTTCGAGCCCTTGGTAGCTCAGGGCGATGCTGGCGCGCACGGCCTGGTCGTCGGCGACCAGGGCGTCCAGGCGGTGTTTTTCGTCGGTGAGCATGCGGGCGAGGTAGGCCAGCGGCCAGGTGGGGCGTGCGGCCAGCCGCTGCGCGGCGATCCGCACGGCCAACGGCAGCCCACCGCACGCGGCCACGATGTCGTCGGCCGCGTCGGGTTCGACATCGACCCGGGCGGGGCCGATGATCTGGGCGAGCAGCCGCAAGGCGTCGGCATCCTCGAAGGGGTGCAGCGTGGTGGCGTGGGCGCCGGCCAGCCCGATGAGCTGCCTGCGGCTGGTAACGATCACCGCGCAGCCGGCCGTGCCGGGCAGCAGCGGCCGGACGTGCTCGGGCGAGGCCGCGTCATCGATCATCACCAGCACCCGGCGCCCGGCGAGCTGGGTGCGGTACAGGGCTGCGCGCTGGGCTGTGGTCTCGGGGATGTCGGTCGGCCGTACCCCCAGGGCGCGAAGGGCCTCGCTGAGGACCTCGTGCGCCGAGCGGGGGTGGGCGGAGGATCCGGCCAGGTGGAAGTACAGCTGCCCGTCGGGGTAGGACGCGCGGGCGGCGTGTCCGACATGCACGGCCAGCGTGGTCTTGCCGACCCCGGGCGGTCCAGAGATCTGGATGATCGGAACGGCGGTGTGCTCACCAGCCGGCGACAGCAACTCGGTCAGCTCGGCCGCCTCGTTGGCGCGGCCGGTGAAGTCCATGACATCGGGCGGCAACTGGGAAGGAATCGCCGCGGCCTGGTGCGGCTTGAGCACGGCGTCATCGGCCTGGATGCGCCGCCGCAGCCGGCGCAGTTGGATGCCCGGCTCGAGATCTGCGTGCGCGGCCAGCGCGGCTTGTGCTTCCTCGAAGGCGTGCAGCGCGTCGGCTTTGAGATCGCACCGGTACAAAGCGAGCATCAAATCGGACCACAGCTGCTCATTCAGCGGATCGCGGGCAACCAGAGTGCGCAGCTCCGGCAGCAGATCGTGATGCTGGCCCAGGGCAAGCCGCGCCTGCACCCAGGCGTTTTGGGCGTCGCGATGCTCCTCGGCCAGCCCCGTGACCAGGGCCTTCATCGCCGGAGTGTCCGGCAGCAGGTCGCTGATCGGTGCATCCTGCCACAGGTTCACCGCCGCCCTGAGCCGCTGGATGGCGGTGAGGTGGTCGCCGTGGCGCAGCGCGGCGCGGCCTCGGCGGTGCAGGTCGCGGAAGGAATCCACATCGACCCGATCACGCCCCAGATCGATGACCAGGCGGTAGCCGACGTCGTCGGTCACCAGCCGGTCAGGCGGCAGCACCTTGCGGATCCCCCAGATGCAGCTACGCAGCCCGTGCAAGGGATCTCCGCCGCTGCCGTCCGGGCCCCACAGCAGGTCGATGAGCCGCTCGGGCGTCAGGGCGGTGTTGCGGTGCAGCACCAAAGCGATGAGCGCCGCGCGGATCAAGGGCCGGGTTACCGGGGTTGGCTCGCCTTCGTCAGAGACGACCTCGACCCGTCCCAGAATGCGAAGCTCCATCCCCGTGTCCCCAGCAGGCGCTACGTCCCCGTCCGTGAACAAGCAGCCTTACAGAGGCGGATGTGACTTGTCATGGCCGGATGCGGCCACGGTGTGAACCACTGGGCGAACCTAGGCCCCGCTGCCGATGACGGGGCGATGACGCTTTTTTGATCCCACGGACTTACCGTCGATTCACTGCTCCCTGACGTCCCTGCCGCCAGCCAAGCGTTCCGGAAGCGGTAGCCCCGGGGAGCGGGCCCACGGTGACGATCACACGCAGGGAGGTCTTCGCCCGATGACGGGACAACAGCAGGTGCGCCGGTACCCGTCCCAGCAGCCACGCCTGGATCTTGACCCGATGTTCGCGCAGCTGCGCCACAGCGAGCCGGTGACGCGGATGCGCTTCCCCACCGGGCAGGAGGCCTGGCTGGTGACCGGGTACCAGCACGCACGCCGGGTGCTGTCAGATCCGATCTTCAGCCGGGCCGAGGCCACCTCCTCGGTGATCGGGCCACCCGAGGCGAACCTGACCGCGATGGACCCGCCCGAGCACACCCGGATCCGCCGCCTGGTGGTGGGCCCTTTCACCCGGCGGCGGATCGAGCGGTGGCGGCCCCGCACCCAGCAGATCACCGACGAGCTGCTGGAGGCGATGATCGACGGTGGTGCGCCCGCCGACGTCGTCGAAGGGCTGGCGTTCCCGCTGCCGGTCACGGTCATCTGCGAACTGCTCGGCGTTCCCCCTGGTGACCGGCAGCAGTTCGGCGCGTGGGCCGATGCGTTCCTGGCCACGACCGCCTTCACCCCACAGCAGATCACCGGCGCCCGGCAGGCGCTCGCCGACTACCTGGCCGGCCTGATCGCCCAACGCCGCCAGCACCCGCGTGACGACCTGCTCAGCACGCTCATCCGCGCGCGGGATGTCGACGGGGCGCTGTCGGAGACCGAGCTGGTGAACCTGGGCGTGGGGCTGCTGGTCGCCGGATACGAAACCACGGCCAACCAGATCACGAACCTGACCTTTACCCTGCTCACCCATCCCGAGCAGCTGCAACGGCTGCGACATCATCCCGACCAACTACCCTCGGCGATCGAGGAGTTGCTGCGGTTCGTTCCGCTCGGCGCCGATGCCGGCATGCCCCGCGTCGCCACCCAGGACGTCCAGCTCGGCGGTGTGCTGATCCGCGCGGGAGACACGGTGTACGTAGCTCGCCCCGCGGCCAACCGCGACGAAGGCGTCTTCCCCCACGGCGAGACCCTGGATCTGTCGCGCGACCCCCAAGTCCCGCATCTGGCCTTCGGCTACGGGATCCACCTGTGCCTGGGCGCTCACCTGGCCCGCATGGAACTCCAGGTGGCCCTCGGGACGCTCCTAGCCCG
Source organism: Actinomadura sp. SCN-SB (assembly GCF_043906805.1). Taxonomy (NCBI): domain Bacteria; kingdom Bacillati; phylum Actinomycetota; class Actinomycetes; order Streptosporangiales; family Thermomonosporaceae; genus Actinomadura; species Actinomadura sp. SCN-SB. Next base: position 13,586 of record NZ_JBIMPP010000034.1, read on the forward strand.
CCTACCCGGCCTGCGCCTGGCCATCCCGGCTGACCGGCTGCGCTGGAAGACCGGACTGCTGGTGCGTGGCCTGACCGAACTGCCGATCTGCTGGGAAGCGAGCTGACCATGCAGCCGAACCGTCCCCCCAGGCTCTCCGCACACCGAACCATCACCCGGACGTGGGCGCCAGCCGGTCATCAGCAGCAGGCGGCAGGCACGCTCCGTCCTCGCCGCGGCGCCCTGGCCGGCCTCACCTGTGCCGTGCTGGTGATGGCACCAGGGTGCGGCGGGGACTCCAACGTCACATTGCCGACCAAGAACAGCACGATTCCTGCGCCCCCATCCTCGCCCGTACAGGCGTCACCGTCGGCCACTTCTGACGCGGACGCGATCAAGGGGACCTATCGGCAATATTCAGCGCTGCTGAGCCGCGCCGACAGGCTGCCCGCCAGCACCCGTCGCCAACAGCTGTCTGCGTACATGGTCGATCCCCAACTCACCCGGGTGCTGCAGCGCGTCGAGGAACTGCACGCCAACAACCTGACTTTCTATGGATCGGTTGTCGTGCACATCACCAACGTGCGCGCCAAAGGCAATACCGCCACGCTGCGCGACTGCCAGGACTCCAGCAACAGCGGGCTGATGAACGCCACCACCCGGAAGAAGGTCAACCGAGGGGTGAAGGAAGATCACACCGAGGCGTCCTTGGTGAAGGAAGGTGACGGGAAATGGCGCGTGAGCAAGGTGATCGGGCTCGGCCAGGGATGCTGATGCACGTGGCCGTCATCGCCGTCGGCGGGCTGGTCATCAGCGGCCTGACGCTCGCTCCTTCAGCCGCCGCAGCCCCGCCCAAGGAACCGATACCTCCCTCTACCGACCCAGGCGGTTACCACCTCGGCGCCCGCCAGGACGGTCAACAGGGCAGTAACAGCAACGGCGGAGACACCGGCGGCAGCGACGGCGCTACCGGTGACCCCGCCGGCGGGGACACCTCGGGCGAACAGCCCCCGGAAACATGTCAGCCGGCGCTCGGCGACTGGCTTGATGTCGCATGCCAGATGCTTCAAAGGCCCGATGCCGATGCTGATTCTGCGCCTGCGGTAACACCCGGGCAGTTGGCGACGACGCGCTGGCAGCAGTTGCCGATTCCGCTGCCGCAGGTGCGGACCGCGCCGCCTCGTGGCACCGACGGCCTGGTGGGCCTGCCGCAGTGGTTCTGGATCGCCAACTGGTCGGCTCGTACCGCCCGCGCCCAGGCCGGCGCGGTCTGGGCCGAGGTCACCGCCCGGCCCACCAGCATGACGATTCATCCGGGCGCGGGACTGCCGTCGATCACCTGCCCCGGTCCGGGAACGGCCTATGACCCGGCTCGGTCAGCGGCCTCGCAGCAGTCGGACTGCTCCTATACCTATCCGCAGTCCTCAGCCGCCCAGCCGCGCGGCGCCTACCGCGTCACCGTGACGGTGGTATGGGGCGGCACATGGGTCGGCTCGGATGGCAGCGGGGGAAGCCTGCCGCCGTTGAGCCGGTCCACCAGCTTTGCGCTGCGGATCGCCGAGGCACAGGGCCTGTACGGATGAGTACGGATAAGAGGGGGCACGCATGGCGCCGCTGAGCAAAACCCCGCCCAAGACGGCACACGATCCCCATCCCGGGGCGGGCGATGGGCAAGCCCGCCGGCCAGCTCCGCGGCTGGCCCGGCAACGCCGGCCGGGCTGGATCGCCGCCGGGGTGATGTTAATGGCCGTAGCCGTACTGGCCAACGTGTACCTGTTCCGGACCTCCAGCGAGCGGGTGTCGGTGGTCCGGATGGCGCGGGATGTCCCGGTCGGGCAACAGATCACCCGCGCGGATCTGAACACCGCCCTGGCAGCGCTGGATTCGCAGACCTCGACCATTCCCGGCCGCCAATTGCCAGAGGTAGTCGGCCAGCGCGCGGCGGTGGATCTACGCCAGGGCACGTTGCTGGCGGCCTCGCAAGTCACGACCCAGCTGACGCCGCAGCGCGGCCACGCTCTGGTCACGGCGGCGCTCAAGCCCAGCCAGCTACCGCGCGGCCTGGCCCCGGGCTGGCAGGTACGCATTGTCGCCACCACCGGCGCCACCACCGGTACGCAAGGCCAGCCGCCCGCCGAGCAGAACACCGCGGGCGGCCCCGGGCAGAGCACACCGGCCCGGGATGTGCTCGCGAGTGTGGATCAGGTGGGCGGGCCCGATGCCGACGGCGTGATGACGGTGTCGCTGCTGGTGGCCGATGCCGACAGCAGCGCGGTGGCGCGGCAAGCCGCCACCGGCCAGATCGCCCTGGTCGTGACCGCGAGAGGAGGCTGAATCGTGGCGTTGTACTGCGTGATCTCACCCGGCGGAGCACCCGGGGCGACCACGACCGCACTCGGCCTGGCGCTGACCTGGCCACGGGAGGTGGTGCTGGCCGAATGCGATCCGGCCGGCCGCCGGGTGCTTCCGGGGTTCATGGCCGAGCGGCTTGCTCAGCCGCCCGGGCCGGGCCTGCTCGGGCTGGCCATGGTGGTGCAGCCCGACCCGACCGTGGCCGCCGCCACCCTGAACGACTACACCATCCCCCTGGCCGAGGACGGCCACGCCAGGCTGCTGCACGGGATCCGCGATCCGCGGCACCTGCCCAAACTGACCGCCTTGTGGCAGCCCCTGGCCGAGACCTTCGCCGCGGCCGAGGTGGATGTCATCGCCGATCTGGGGCGTGTCGGTGGCGCCGACACTCCCTTTCCGTTGCTGGCCGCCGCGGATCTGATCGTGATGGTGCTGCACCGCACCCTGTCCCAGGTGGACGCGGCCGTGCCGCGGCTGGAGGTCCTGCGCGGCGCACTTGATCACCAAGTGCCGGTGGCGCTGTGTGTGGTCGACGACGGCGCTTACAAGACCACGGACGTGCAGCGGGTGTTGTTCGGGCTGCCGGTGCTGGGTGAGCTCCCGCATGCTGCGGCCGATGCCCGGGTGCTGTCCGATGGCGCCGAGCCCCGGTTGACCTTCCGCACCTCACTGCTGGTGCGCGGCATCGACGGCCTGGGACGCCGCATGCGCAAGACCGTCGAGGAACGCGCCTTCCACAGCGGTGCCCGCGGTGGTGCCCGCGGTGGTGCCCGCGGTGGTGCCCGCGGTGGGGTGGCCGTGGCGCCAGCGGGAGGTGGCCAGTGAGCCGCTACCCCTGGACCACGGTCTCCTCGGCCGTCAATGGCCAGCCTGGGTTCACGCCAGCCGGCGGCCAGCACACCGCGGCCCCGGACGGCCCGGCCGGGCATGGTGAGCAGGACCCGGCGGCGTTCTGGGCGGCCGTGCGGGAGATCTCCCAGCGACTGATCGACGTGCTCGACGATCAAGTGGACCGCCAGCACGCCCGGCTCCTGATCGCCGACCAGGTACGCACCTGGGCGCACGAGCAGATGACGGCCGGTCAAACGGCGGGCGGTGAGCCGCTGCTGCTCTCGGCGCAGGCCCAGCAGCACCTGGTGCGGGCGGTCTTCGACCACCGGTACGGGCTGGGGTTGCTGCAGCCGTATCTGGAGCGCTCCGATGTGGAGAACATCGTGGTCAACGGCTGCGCCCAGACCTGGATCACCTACACCAACGGCGTCAAAGAGCCCGGCCCGCCGGTCACCGAAACCGACGAGGACCTGGTGGAGTGGATCCAGCTGCTGGCCCGCCGCGGGAACACCGGCCGGGAGTTCTCCCACGCCAACCCGCTGCTGGACGCGGCGCTGGCCGACGGGGTGCGCCTTGCGGTGGTGCACTGGGTCTCCCGCCGCCCCCATCTGGCGATCCGGGTGCACCGCCTGGTCGATGTCACCCTGGACCAGCTGACCGGACTGGGCACGCTCACCCACCCGCTGGAGCAGTTCCTGCGCGCCGCGATCAAGGCACGCCGCAACATCATCGTGTGCGGGGAGGTCAACACCGGCAAGACCACCCTGGTGCGGGCGCTGGCCAACCAGATCGACCCCGATGAGCGGATCATCACCCTGGAAAGCGACTTCGAGCTGTTCCTGGACGACCCGCGGCTGGCGCACCGCCACCACGACGTGGTCGCCCTGGAAGCCCGCCAGGCCAACTCCGAAGGCGTCGGACAGGTCCGGCTGCAGGACCTGGTGCCGGCCAGCCTGCGCCTCAACCCCGACCGGGTGATCGTCGGTGAGGCCCGCCAGGGCGAGTTGGCCCCGCTGCTGGAGGTGATGTACTCCGGGGCCCGCGGCTCGATGGCCACCGTGCACGTGCACCGCCCCGAGCACGTGTTCAACCGGGTCATCCAGCTGGGCCGCCGCGCCGGCCTCGGCCTGGAACCCGAGGACCTGCACCTGATGTTCGGGCTGGCCGAGCCGCTGATCGTGTACCTGCAGCGCGACCCGGGCACCAATGCCCGGTTCGTCTCGCACGTGCTGGAGGTCGGCCCCCCGGCCGATGCGGCCGAGCCCGCCCGCAACCACATCTTCGTCCCCGGCCCCGACGGGCGCGCCACGGGTGCGGGCGGGCATATCAGCGCCGAGTTGATGCAGGAGTTGTCCACGGCCGGGTTCGACCCCGCGCTGATGGCGGCCGGAGGGCTTGACGCGCCGGGGTCCAGCGCACGGGGTTGGTCCTGATGGTGCTGTTGGCCGCGTGTGCGGGCGGCTGCGCCGCCGCCGCCCTCCTGGCCCTCGTCACCGGCATCGTCGGCACGTCCACAAAAGCCGGGGAGGGCCGTCCACCGGCCCGCTGGCGTGTCTGGGTGCGCGCGGCGACGGCGCCGGAGCGCCGCCATCGCCTGACGGCGGCGCTGGGGACCGCGCTGCTGGTGCTGCTTATTCTCCGGTGGCCGGTCGCGGCCCTGGCCGCCGGCGTCGCGGTGTATGCGCTGCCGCCGATGTTGTCCGGGCGCGAGCCTCATCGCCGCATCGCCCGGCTGGAGGCGCTGGCGCAATGGGCGCGGCGGCTGGCCGAGGTGATGGGCGCCAGCCGCGGCCTGGAACAGGCGCTGACCGACAGCGCCCGCATCGCCCCCACCCCCATCGCACGGCCGGTCGGGGTGCTGGCCGACCGGCTCAACAACCGCGCCAACACCGAACACGCGCTGCGCGCCTTCGCCACCGATCTGGACGACCCGATCGGTGACCTGATCGCCACCGCCCTGGTCCTGGCAGCCAAACGCCGCGGGCCGGGCACCCGCGAGGCCCTCGCCCTGCTGGCCGACGCCGTAGAACAGGAAGTTCTGGTGCGCCGCGAGGTCGAGGCTGAACGCGCCAGCCTGCGCACCACCCTGCTGGTGATCGTGCTGTCGGTCGCAGGCCTGAGCGCGCTGTTCATCTCCTCCCGCACCCTGGCCGCCCCGTACGGCACCCCGCTCGGCCAGGCCGTGCTCGCCGTGGTGACCGCGATCTACACCGCCGGGCTGTGGTGGATGCGGCGGCTGGCCGTCCTGACCACCGGCACCAGATTCCTCCACAAACCCGACCCGGCCTTCACCGCCAGCTCCGACAGCCAAGGAACAGGACTATCATGATCGCACTCGCCGCCATCGCCGGCCTGCTGGCCGCGCTCGGCCTGGTCGTGATCGCCCGCGAGCTGCGACCGGCCCCACCCCGCCTCGACCTTGCCCTGGCCCGCATCCAGACCACCGCCCTGCCACCCCCCGCCCCCACGAGCGCGACAGGCCGCAGCGACCGGGTCGGGGCCTGGCTGGCCGACCGGCTGGCCCGCCCCGCTGGGATCCTGGCGATCCCACGCACCGATCTGGCGCTGCTGGACCGCACCGTCGAGCGGTTCATGCTGGACAAGCTCACCTTGTTCCTGGCCGGTCTGGTCATTCCCTCGGTGTTCTTCAGCCTCTCGGCGCTGGTGGGAGCTTCGGTGCCGTGGACGGTTCCCGTGCTGATCAGCCTGGTGCTGGCCGTGGCACTGTCGTTCACCCCCGAGCTGAGCGTGCGGTCCCAAGCGCGCCAGCGCCGCAAGGACTTCCGGTATGCCTTCTCGGCCTATCTGCAGCTGGTGGTGCTGGAACGCGAAGCCGGCGCCGCGCTCAACGCCGCCCTGGAGGAACCGGCCAAGGTCGCCGAAGGCTGGCCGTTCCGCCGCATCCACCACGCGCTGGCCCGCGCCCGCCGCGGCCAGCAACAACCCTGGCGGGCCCTGGCCCGGCTCGGTGAGGACATCGGCGTCCACGACCTGGTCGACCTGGCCCACACCGCCCAGATCGCCGGCGGCGAAGGCGCCAAGATGCACGACGTCCTGGTCGCCAAGATCGCCGCCATGCGGCACGAGGCCTCCGCCTCGGCCCGATCCGAGGCCAACACCCGCACCACCACCATGTGGGTGCCCACCTCCCTGCTGATGCTCGGCTTTGTGATCCTGGTCGGCTTCCCGTTCTTCTCCCGGCTCCTGGGATCCGGCTAACCCCACACCGCACTCCGCGAAGACCCACGAAGGAGGCAACAATGAAACATCTCCGCCGGTTTTCACCGCTTTCCCTCGCGATCCCGATGGCCTGTCTCCTGGCCCACCTGACAGCCCACCTTCAGCTGGCCGTCGAGCGCTGGCGCAGCGCTCCCGATCGCGACCGTGGCTCGAACGTGGTGGAGACGATCATCATCGTGGCGGGGTTCGCCGGGCTGGCCTTCACCATCTACCTCGCGGTCTCCGGAAAAGTCCAGGGCTGGATCAACAAGATCCCCGGAGCCTCCGGTCAGCCGTGAATCCCACCGCCGCCACGCCCTGCCCACGCCGCACAGACGCCGGCTCGGCCGCCATCTCGATCGCCATCGTGTTCCCCGCCATCGCCATGCTGTTCCTCGCGCTGGCCCAGGCGGTCATGGTGGCCGCCGCCCGCGAGGTCGCGCTGTCCTCCGCCGAAGAAGGACTGCGCGTCGCCCGCGCCCACGACGGCACCCCCGCCCAAGGCCAGAACGCCGCCATCCGCTTCGCCCGCCGAGAACCGGTCCTGGGCTCACCGGCCATCACCGTCTCAGGCACCACCACCATCACCGTGCAGGTCCGCGGGCGGGCCCCCTCGATCTTGCCGGGCGTGCATCTGGACGTTTCCGAGTCCGCCCGAGGCGCGCGGGAACGCTTTACCACACCGCAACAGCCATGATCGGCAACAGGCTCCGATCAGCCCTCCGATCAGCCAGGGGCGGCCGCTCCTGTGCTGCCAGGGACGCGGGGAACGCCGTTGTGGAAGGAGCCATCCTGGCGCCGTTGTTCATCCTCTTCCTTGCAGCGTTGCTGGTCGGGATGCGCATCCAGCACGGCAGTGCGGCCGTCAGCCAAGCCGCCGCCGACGCGGCCCGCCAAGCCTCCATCGCCCGCACCTCTAGCCAGGCTCACGCTGCCGCGACCACCAGCGCGCTGGCCACCTTGCGCCGCAAAGGGCTGCATTGCGGCCCGCGGGTGACACTCGAACTGTCCGGCTTTGACCGCCCGGTCGGCCAGAGCGCCACCGTGACCGCCCACGTGACCTGCACGATCGAGCTGGCCGACGTTGCTGTCGCGGGCATGCCCGGCTCGCGCACGGTCACCAAGGTCCACCGATCGCCCATTGATCCGCACCGAGGCCGGTGATCAACCATGTTCCATCCACGGGCGAAAGCAGCGGCGCTGCGCAGGCGGCCTGATCGCGACCGGGGCGGGCTCAGCATCTTCACCGCCATCATCACCCTGGTCGTGGTGGTGTTCTTCGGCGCCATCGTTGACTTTGAACGCAAGCTGGAGGCTCGCCACGACGCCAGCATCGCCGCCCAAGAGGCCGCACGGGCCGGCGCCGGCCAGGTCAACCGCGACCGTGCCTACCGCAGCGGCACCTTCGTCGTCGACCGCCCTGCTGCCCTGCGCGCCGCCGAGAACTACCTGCGGACCAGCGGCTATGCCGGGTCGGTCACGGCGGTGGGCACCCGCAGCATCCGCGTGCGCGTCACGATCACCAAGCCCACGATCTTCCTGTCCCTCATCGGGATTTCGTCGGTGCACTCCGATGCCGTCGCGGTCGCCGATTTGATCTCCGGTGTCCAAGGTCCCGATCAGCCATGAGCCCGCACCCAGCACGCTCACTGCCTCGCCGGACCATGGAGATCGTGCGCGGCCTCGGCGCGCTCGTCGTCATGGCGCTGCTGCTGGCCGGTGTGCCGATCACCCTCTACCAGGTTGGTGGCTCTCCGCTTCCGCACACACTCCCGACCTGGTCGCAGGTCACCACGGCGCTCACCCAGCCCGACACCGACAACACCCTGTTCCTGGGCGCGGTGCGGATCATCGGCTGGGCGGCCTGGTGCCTGTTCGTGGCCACCACCCTCACCGAGGCCGCCGGTTATCTGGCCGGTCGTCCCACCCCGCGGCTGCCCGGGCCGATCCGGCCGATGCAGCACCTGGCCCGCGATCTGGTCGCCATGGCCGCTCTCACCTTCAGCACCGCGGCCCCCATCACCAGCCCGGCCGCCGCCCCCATCACCCATCAGACCGCCACCGCCGACCCGGCGCTTTCCACCCCGGCGACCGCCTCCACCACCGCCAAGGCCGCCGCGCCCACCTCTCACGACACATCAGCCCCCGCCACCAGCGGCGCGGCGCATCGGCCAGAACGTCGTCCCTGGCATATCCGCCTCATCAAACGCGGCGACACCATGTGGGGCATCGCCCGCCGCCACTACGGCTCCGGCACCCACTACCCGAAAATCTTCAAGGCCAGCAAGGACCTCAAGCAACCCGACGGCCTCCCTGGCCTGAGTGACCCCGACGAGATCTATCCAGGACAGCGCGTCAAGATCCCGCACCCCACCAAGGGCCCCGAGCGATCCCCCTCACCCACTGAACCTCCATCGGCGCCTCCAGAGCAGCCCCGCCCACCAGAGCGAGAAGGCCCGCCCTCCTCCACAGCGACCCCCGCCCCCACCACGCCGCGGCCCACACCGCGGCCCACCGAGCCGACACCGGCGCCGTCGCCGCCGCAGACCGGCACGCCCGGCTCCACATCCCAGCCCGCCCCCAGCGGCGCCGCACCGTCCCCGACAGGCCCGGCCACGGCCCCACCGACACGCCAACCGACGCACACGCCCCCAACACCCTCCGCGGCGCCGACCTCGACCGCGCCGCAGGCGCCCGGTGATCGCAACGAGCCGTTCGCGGTGACGCTGCCCACCGGCGCCTACATCGGTCTCGGCCTGGCCGCCGCGGTCAGCCTCGCGCTGGCCGCCACCCGTCTGCACCGCCGCCGGCGCCGCCCCCACACGCAACAGTGGCCCCGCCCCGCCCAACCCGAGCCGCCCCCGCCACCGGCGGTGGCCACCGCCCGCAAAGCCCACCTAGACACCTACGCCGACCGCGGCGAACCGATCCCTTCAGACGCCGACCTGGTCGCCGCCGACCTCACCACCCCCACCCCCACCCACATCACCATCGGCGTCCGCAACGACCAAAACCTCACCCTGCCGCTGGCCGGACTCAGCCTGGGCCTGGACGGACCCGGCGCACCCGACGTAGCCCGCGCCATCGCCACCGAACTGCTGGCCAGATCCCACCGCTACCGGGTCGAACTCGTCATCCCCCAACCCGACGCCCACACCCTGTTCGCCGACACCGACGTGGACCAGCTCGCCGACGCCGCACCGGGACTGGTCATCACACCCTCACTGAAGGCAGCCATCGTCCATCTGGAAGCCGAGTTCGTCCACCGCGCCCGGCTCATGCAAACCACCGACGACCCCGACGTGCCCAGCCTGCGCACCACCGAGCCAGGCGAACCACTGCCCGCCATCGTGATCATCGCCTCGGTGCCCCAGCAAACGGCCCCCGCGCTCCAGGCCATCCTCCAACTCGGCCGCCCCTACTGCGTCGGCGGACTCCTCCTCGGCGAATGGCCCGCCGGAACCACCCTGCGCATCGCCCCCGACGCCACCATCACCCGCGCCGACGGCCCCGACGCCGACACCCTGGCCGGAACCCGCCTATTTCACCTCGGCACCGCCGAAGCCGCACAGATGCTGGCCACCATCCGCACCGCCCACGGCGCCCCCGACCCCCCAGCCCCCGCCCAAGCTGGAGCTGCCGAACGCCCAGACACCGGCACCACCGACCGGCAGGGCGCACCCGCACCGCACGCCCCCGACAACGATGCAGCCAACAACGATGCAGCCGACAACGATGCCGCCGTGAAGGCGCCGCCGCACCCACCCAGACCGGCCGATCAGAGCCAGCAGCGACCGGTTCAGCTGCACCTCCTCGGCCCGATCCGCCTCGAGGCAGCCCAAGCACCCATCACCACCGGCCTGCGGCGCAGCGCCCGCGACCTGCTGGTCTACCTCGCCCTCCACCCCGACGGCATCACCCGCGAACAAGGCATCGACGCGCTATGGCCCAACCGCGACCTCGAAGCAGGAACGCCGCTGTTCCACACCTCCATCAACAACATCCGCAAAAACCTGCGGAACCTCACCGGGCTCCGCGAACCCATGTTCGTCATCCACGCCGGCGGCCGCTACCGCCTCGACCCCCACCTCATCGAGGTCGACCTATGGACGCTCCTGCACGCCCTCGACCAAGCCCACCACGCCACCACCGACACCGACCGCCTCCACGCCCTGCAACAGGTGCCCGAGCTGTACACCGCAGAACTCACCAACGACCTCACCTACGAATGGGCCGAAACCCACCGCGAAAACCTTCGCCGCACCGCCACCGACGCCCTCGTCCACCTCGCCCGCCTCACACAACAAGAACACCCCGACCAAGCCGTGGCCGTCCTCGAACAAGCCCTCCACCACGACCCCTACTCCGAACCCCTCTACCGCTCCCTCATGCGCCTACAAGCCCGCCTCGGCCACCCCGACGCCGTACGCCGCACCCACCAACTCCTCACCAACCGCCTCGCCGAAATCGACCTCGACCCCGACGAACAAACCCACCAACTCCTGACCACCCTGCTACACCAACCACCCCGACCACCCCACCACCAACCAGAGAACGCACCCCCAACCAGGACGGACAGAGCCCCTCAACCACCGAGCAGCCAGCACTAGCCGCATCGGATTCCTCGGGCGTTAGGGGCAAACAGCACCGACGTGGCCGCGCGTCCGGGACGCCACCCGGTGCACCGTTTCCCGTACCGGGAGCGTGCGGGAACACAGATGAGCTGCTGTCATCGACCCGCGGGTTGCTGGCCGATCTAGCCCACCAGCCCCACGACGACCTCACCATGCGCCTTCACGCGCAGCGACAGCATCGGACACCCTGACCGCGGGCCTCAGCGGCGACACCGTGTGGCTGCCTCGACCAAGGCCATCACGGCGTCCCCGTCGCCGACCTCGGCCGCTGTCGGTGCGGCGTGGGGGCGCGGACGCGACCCATCATGCGCCAGGTGACGCGGTACGCCTGAACCTCCCTGAAGTCGACGACGACAATCAGAGGGTGCATCTGCCGAGCGGGACATCGGCCAGATGCCGCCAGGTGATCTCCCGGCGGTTGGTTAGGGCGGTCGTGCCGCTGGGCGACCAGGGCCATCCGCTCCACCCGCGGCCCCTGCCCGGCATCTAGGTCGTAGTCGCTGAGCCACACCTTCAGCGGCCCGTGATCGACTTGGTCGACGGCGTAGGCGATCGTTAGATGCGGCCAGTACAGCGGCGGGATCACCGGCACCCGGTCACCAACGACCACAGCGGTGGCCGCCGCCGTGATCTGCCACAGTCGCCGCTCCGGCGCGCAGGGATTGAGCACTCCAGGGCGGCCCTGCAAGCCTGGGGCCGGTCAATCTGCACCTCGAAGGGCGCGATGCGGGCGCACGCCTCAGCCACCCGTTCGGTGATCTGGGTGATCTCCTGGGTTGTGACCGCGGTCGTGGCGTCGGGGGCAGCGATCCGCCGTGCTGGATGGTCATGTGGTACCAGCTCGGCTGCACCGGCACCAGGCCATCGCGGTGTGTCAGGCCCCGGTAGGGGCGTACAGCCGTTCGTTCAGCACCTCCGCCGGGAGCAGCGCGTGCCAGTGGTAGCGCTCTTCTCCCGCGGGCCAGCGATGCTCAACGCCGGCGAAGAAGTTCTCCAACGGGGGCTTTTCCATGGTCGGTGATGTGGGTGGTGGTGGCGGGTCTGTCCGGGTTGTGGGGTGCGTTGATCAGGGGGCACGGCAGCGGGATGCGGACTTCGGCGTGGACGAGTCGGTGATCGCTGGCCCGGTTCCCTCGTTCGGAGACGTGCACCCTGTAGGAGCCGGGCACCACGTGCAGCGCGGGCGAGACGATGAGGTGATCGATCCGGCCGCCCTGGCCATCGTCGATGTGAGCGTTGACGGTGGGCGTCATGTCGCTGGCCACGCACCCGGCGCTGCGGAACCCCGCCTCGGCCAGCACCCTCAGCGCACGCCGATCGGCGCTCAGGCTGCGAAATCGCGGATCGCGCCGCAACAGCCAATGACAGAGGCGGCGGACGACATCGGCGGGGCGCAGCGGGCTCAGGCCGGGGGACAGTCCCGGTGGCAGGGTCTTGTGGAACCGCTTGTGCGGGGGCCGCACACGCCATTTGGGCTCGAACTCTCGGTGGCCGCGGCAGTTTGGCCACAGCGAGTTGCAGTCCCCGGCCAGAATCGTCAACGCTCCGGGGGCGGCATGGCCGGTCAGCTTCAGCGCCGCGTCCAGGCGCTGGTCCCCCGACCAGTGCGGCCAATGCAGCGACTTGATCTTCACTACATGGCCGGTGTCGCCCAGCCGGGCGTGCAGGAACCCTTCCTGGTCGTGGTAGACATCCGGGGCCCCGTGCACGTATTGACGCTGGGCGCGCAACAGCGGATCGCACAGGAAGATCACCTGCCCCAGCAGGCTCTGCCCGGTCACCGGCGGGAAATAGTACGCGCGCAGGAACCCACGATCATTGGTCAATCCGCGCAGCCTCTCCTCGGCCGCGAACACCAACTCGCCGCCCCCGTAGCCGCCTTGGCGCGCCTCCTGGACCATCAGCACATCCACATCCGGGCACGCCTCGGCGATCACCTCACCGAACAGCGGAAGCCGGGCATGGCTCCGGGAACTCATGTCCCAGCCGAAGTCCTCGAAATTCCAGCACGCGACTTGCAAAGTGAACGCGGCCATCACCCATCACTCCGCTGAGACAGTCGCCGACGGGCATCGACGAGCCAGCGCGATGCTGACCTGTCGTGCCGCAGGAGTCGGTTCTGGCGGATCCAGCGCTGGTGCGGTCGGCGCAGGCGATCGGCATGCTCGCCGACGGCCTCAGCGGCCTTCTCTGTCGAATCGAACGGGTCGGTCAACAGGTGTCCTCAAAGGGTCAGTGCGGACAGTTCGGACTGATTAGGGGCTCGGCGGTGAGGGCTGATGACACAGCTGCTTGAGGGCCGCGCGCCCGGGTCGCATCAGCCAGGCGATCCGGCGAACCGTCCACCAGCGAGGGTCGAAACGCGGCGCGCCGCGGCGCTCGGTCGGGGCGCGGTGCCGGGCCGGGCGATCTTCCCAGGGCCGGTTAGATCCGCAGGACGGTGGCGTCGCGGACCTGCGTTGAGGTCGTCCGGGCTGCTCCCGCCGTGCCTCTGACCGCCGATCCCGAAGCCGGTGCCGACCGTTCTTGAACAGGTTGGCCGCCTTCGTCAGCTTCCCGGCGGTGGCGACCGAATGGTCCCGGCCGTCGATGATCACCTGGGCGGGGTACAGCGGGTCCAGGGCCCATCCGCCGGTCGGCGTCGGCGCGTAGTACAAACGCAGATGCCGCTGACCACGGCTCATGCCAAGGACCCAGCCGACCTCCTCGGCATAGCCGAGGGCGATCTCGACCTCGTCCGGGAGGCGACGGGCGGAACCGGTGTAGGCCCCTCGGACCGCTGAGGGTGCTTGCTCGGGATCCCGTACGGGCGGCAGCGGGGCCGGGGCCTGCCGGGAAAAGGTCTTCTCGTCATCGAGCGGGTGATAGGCCGCCACGACCGCGTAGAGATTATTGACAGGCGGCCACCGTCGCCCGTTGACCACCGCAGTGATCTTGAGGCCGGTGGGGCGGCCTCTGCCGTCGGGTCCTATGTCAGCCCTCAGCGCGGCACGCTCGTTGGACAGGGCCAGGCGCCAGTAGCTGTCCCTGGGGCGATCGACCTCGGGGGCGGCCCCGGTCGCGGCGTGCAGCCGCGCGGCCAGCCGGTGCACCAAGGGCGGAGCATCCCGTGGGACCGCCGCGGTGCCTGCTGGTGTATCGCTGGCGGGCGTTGGGCGTCCGGGCAGCGCCCGGATGTCCCTTTCCTATGCGCCTTGCTTCGCAGGGGGAAGGGCGCGCACAGACTCAGCGCGCGACCACCTTGCGCGAACGGTCGAGCCACTGCTTACTCTGGAGCTGCTGCGCCCCGTACATCCCCCTAAGGAGTGGCCCATGGCCAGCGGCAACACCGTCGGCGATCACATCAAAGACCTCCGCAAGACCCGCAGGATGAGCCAGAAGCAGCTGGCCGACGCCGCCAACATCTCAGAGAGCTACCTGAAGAAGTTCGAAAGCGGGGACCGCGTTCCGGCGCAGCATCACGTGATCGCGATCGCCAGGGCACTGCGTGTCGGCACCGACCGGATCACTGGGCAGCCTTACTACAACGGCGCCGAACGCGAAGAGATGGTGCAGGCGTGGATCCCCGATCTCCGGCGGGTGCTGTGGACCTACGACAACCCGGACGATCTGGATGCTGCGCCGCGCCCCTTGCCGGTGCTGCTGTCTGAGGCCGAGACGGTCTCCAAGCTGCGGCAGGACGGGCAGTACGTGAAGTACGCGCCGCTGCTGCCGCAACTGCTGACCGAGCTGTCGCATTTCGCGCTCGCCGCACCAGAAGGTGAGGAACGCGAAAAGGCGTTCTGGTGGCTCGCACGCGGCTACCGCGCCGCCAATTCCCTCGCGCACAAGCTCGGCCACCAGGACCTGTCCATGACCGCGATCGAACGGGTCCGCTGGGCCGCAACCCAGTCCGGCGACCCCTACATGGACGTCGTCGCCGGATACCTGTTCCTGGGCGCCCTGATGCGGCAGGGCTTGTGGGGGCCCGCCAACAACCTGATGATCAGGCTGGAGACGCAGACCCGGAGCATCACCGACCGGTGGGACAACGACTCCCGCGGGCTCCTGGGCGCCATCGTCCTCAAACGCGCAGCGGCCGAGGCCCGCCGCGGCCGGATCGACGCCACGATCCGGGCGCTGGAGGAAGCCGAGGAGATCGCCGCCCAATGCGGCAACGTCGACCTGCTGACCTACGAAACCGCGTTCGGGCCCTCCAACATCAAGATCCACGAAGTCCACGCGATGCTCGACCTCAGCGACCCGGCCTCCGCCGTCCGAGTCTCCGACAGTTTCTCCCCGCCCGAAACCCTTCCGGGCGAGCGCCGTTCGCACCATTTCATCGACCTGGCAGCCGCGCAAACCCAAGTGAACGACCGCACCGGTGCGCTGATCAGCCTGAAAAAGTCCGCCGAGATCGCACCTGCTCACACCAGGTTCCACCCGACAGCACGCAGCACCGCGAGCGTGCTGGCACGAGCTGAACGCGGCGAACACGGCCCCGCTGCCGAGTTCGCGCGCTGGATGACAGGCACCGTCGCTACCTGACCGAAATTCCCGCGTCAAGGGGGTGTGCGGGCACAGTTTGTGTCCGCACACACCTTTCCGCAGCGTGACGATGTCCACCACTTGAACTCCAAGTGGAGGACATCATGCCTTCCCCGTCCAGAACCGGGTCACCGCCCACATCCCCAACGCCCGGCCCGGCCCTGCCCCCCGCCGGCCTCTGGCTGGCTGTGGAAGACCACGTGCGCCAACACGCCGCCCGGTGGTGGAGCAGCACCGGGTGCGCGTTGCTGCCGACCGGGGACGCCTTCGACTACGTCAAGGCACCCGGATACTGCGCACGCGCCGTCGCCGACCGGTTCCCGAAGGCCGCATTGATCAACTACCCCCGCTACTGGCGAGTCGCGGTTCTCGTAGTCCCCGGCACCGCCAACACCTGGGACCTCGAAACGGCCGGTGGCATGGTCTGCGAAGGCGCCGGGGAGCACCTGAACGTCCCAGCACCGGACCGCACCGCCATGGAGGGCGAGGACCCGTACTGGCTCCGCCCGCCAGGGGACCAGCCATGGTTCCCGCCAGCGAACGAACTGGCCGCGCTGCTGCACCGGCTCGAAGAAGACGTCATGCGGGCGCAGCAGCCCGCGAACGAGCACCGCACCTGACCTGACCGCGTCGCCAGACCACGCTGCTCTGCAGGGACACCCATGACCGCACAACGAAGTGCTCCAAGGACCCGCACTGCTGATCCGGCCGTCGTGTGGCCCGCGTCCGCTGAGCGGGTCAACGCGGGCGACCGCAGGCGGTTCCGCAGCAAATGGTTGCAGGAGCTGGCGGACGCGATGCGCGACCGCGGGTGGCGATGGACATGCGCCACCGATGAGGCGGCGCCCGGGGCAGAGGTGCTGCTGCACCCGCCCGGCGGGCGCGGCGACCCCTCCCGCGCCGTGGCGGTGATCCTCATCGACCCCGCCGCCTCGGCGGACGGCCACCGCGGCGTCTCCGTCACGGGCCCGTACTTCGCGTGGCGGGCCACGCGAAGGTTCCTGGCGCACGCCGGTGACATTCCCGGCGCCCTCCACGAGATCGAGTACGTCACTGGCCACAGGGATGCCCCACCCGCGCCTGTGGCCGGTGTTGCAACCCCGAACCCTCACCCCCTTCGGACACCCACCATGACCACAGACAATCCCGCCGACGTCCCGCTCGGCCCGGCAGGTGCCGAAACGGTCCCGCTGGGCGTTGACCCCTCGGTCCCGCATAAAGCCCGGGTCTATGACTGCCTCCTGGGCGGCAAGGACAATTTCGCGGCGGACCGGGCCCTGGCCGACCGGCTCCTGAAGCAGGAGCCGCGGCTACGCGCGGGAGCGCAGGCCAATCGAAGCGTCCTGGTGCGCGCAGTCCGGACGATGGCGGCCGAACTGGAGATCCGTCAGTTCCTCGACCTGGGGACAGGGCTGCCCACCCGCCCCAACGTGCACGAGGTCGTCCAGGAGGTCGCGCCCGCGTGCCGGGTGGTGTACGTGGACAACGACCCCATGGTGCTCGTCCACGCCCGCGCTCTGCTGACCAGCAGCCCCGAGGGCACGACCACCTACGTCGACGCCGATCTGCGGAACTTGGGCGCGATCCTCGAGGAGGCGGCCAAAACGCTGAACTTCGACGAACCGATCGGCGTCACGGCAGCCGCCAGCCTGCATTTCCTGACCGATGAGGAGATCGCGACCGCACTGCCGGTGCTGCGCCAGCCGTTGGCCTCGGGCAGCGCCCTGGCCATCAGCCACGTCCTCACCGGCCTCGAATCGGTCATGGACGACTACCGCGCCAGCGTCGGCAGCGGCTACCCGCGCACCCCCGAACAGGTCAAAGCACTCTTCGACGGCTGGTCCCTCATCCCTCCGGGCCTGGTCGAACCCGACGAATGGCGCCCCGGCCCCGACACCGAGACCGACCGGATCAGCGAACGGGCGTCCATGGCCGACATGGTGCTGTGCGGCGTCGCAGTCCTCGGGGAGCGGCCATGACCGAGATCACGGACACCCGCACGGCCGAGCCTGAGCTTGCGCAGGGCTTCGATGGCTTCGACCCGCGCATCCCGTCCTACCCGCGGGTGTGGCCGTATCTGCTCGACCTCAGCAAAGACGCCTACCCGGCGGACCGCGATTTCGCCCGCGCGCTGTGGGAGAACATCCCGGGAATGCTCCGGGTCGCGTGGAGTCGGCAGCTGGGCCGGTGCGCTCTGGCCCACTACCTGGCCCGCTCGGGCATCGGGCAGATCATCGTGGCCGGCACCGACCTGCCCTGCAACGATCTGGAGATCCACGAGATCGCCTGGAACACCAACCCGGCGACCCGCACCGTGTACGCCGACCGCGACAAGCTCGCGGTGGTGTACGCCCAGGCCCTGTTCCGCGGGCCCGGGACCCGTCCCGCTGTGCACGCCGCGCCCGGCGACGCCGACGCGCTGCTGGACGCCGCCGCCGAGCACGTGGATCTGCACGAGCGGGTCGCGGTGCTGTTTGTGACCTCGCTGGACCTGCTCGATAAGACCACCGCCGCCAGGGCGATCCGCCGCATCACAGCCCGCACAGTGGACGGCAGCGCCGTCGGGATCGTGCACCTGGGCGCTCGCGACCGCGCGACGGCCCGGCTGTTGCCGTCCCTGGCCGCCGACCACGGTGCCGCCGTCCCGTGTTTGCGGGGTCCCGCCGAAGTCGCGGCGCTTTTCCCACCCGGCATGCGGCTGGTCCGGCCCGGGATCTTCGACGTCATGACGTGGTTGGACAGCGCCGCCTTCCCGGACGGTCCCGGCCACGCACCCCAGGTGGACGGGTTGAGCGTGTG
Organism: Actinomadura sp. SCN-SB; assembly: GCF_043906805.1. Classification (NCBI taxonomy): domain Bacteria; kingdom Bacillati; phylum Actinomycetota; class Actinomycetes; order Streptosporangiales; family Thermomonosporaceae; genus Actinomadura; species Actinomadura sp. SCN-SB. The sequence continues at coordinate 31,927 of NZ_JBIMPP010000034.1, forward strand.
GTGTGCTGTCGCCCGCACACCACGCAGCCCGTTCAACGGTTCTGCGCGGCGCGTTCTCGGGCGCCTGACCGGTGGGTACGCCCCGCGCCTGGCCCTGCCGGGCTGTACCCCGTGAGGGGCGTGCTCACCCGCGGAGCTGGGACGGTTCCGGCGCTACTCTGGCGCAGCCGCCGGGGCCGTCCCACCGCACCAGCTCGCGGGCCTTGGGCAGGGGTGGCCAGGGCCTGCGGGTTCGTGAAGGGCTCGGCCCCGGCGCTTCATCCGCGCAGCGCGCCGGGGCCGTCCCGACCCGTGCCAGCCCGCAGCCCAAGGGTCAGGCGCAGCCAGGGAGCGCGGGCTCCCAAGGGGGCCGTACGACAACCGGAGCGCCCGCCGTACGGCCCCCACCCGGACGAGTCGTGGCCCCGGGAATTCGCGCTCTCACCCGAGGGCCACGACTCCCCACCCACCGCCTGAGCGACCAACCTGACGGGACCCGATCGTGATGACCGATGTGAGCGCCCGTGCCGGGCATGCGCACGGCCGGGCCATACCAGTTCCTGACCGCCGTCCGCACACCGCAGCAGAACGGGGGAGGGGGCACGAGCCTGGGCACCGCAGGGTGTTGCCCGGATGCGCGCTGGCGTGCTTGAACCTGCCCGCGCGCATCCATGATGCGCTCACCCGCCCCGGCCTCGACGTGCGAACGGTACGTGATCTGCTGGCGCTGGTGCGCGCCGGGACCCTGGGCGAGGTCCGCGGTATCGGCCCGCTGCGTGAGGCCACCGTCAAGCAGACGCTGGTCAAAGCTGGGCTTGAGCCGCCGGGTGAGCCAGGTGCGGTCACATCCGCGTCCTTCAGTTCGGACTGGTGCTCATCGCCGGCGACCGCGCACCTGCGTGGCACCTGGCTGAACCTGGGCCCAGGACCGTCGCGTCCGGGGCGAGCGCGGTGAGCAGGTTCCACGAGCCCTTCGACCTGAAAGTGGTGTTCGCTTCCGGCAACACCGACCTCCAGGTCGAGGCTCTGTACCATCAACGCCGCTCGGTCCACCGGGCCATTGCCGGTCTCGGCGAGAGGTACTGGTCGAACTGCCAACGCCTGTACGGGCGCCTGTCCACGCCACCGGCCATCGCCGCGCTCCCTGCTTCCCGGCAGCCGACGGCGCTGGCGGCCGATGAGGCCGCGCGGGTTGCCGGGGCGCACCTGTACGGGCTGGATGAGGCGGCGACGACCGCAGCCGTCACGCTCAGCGATGACATAGCGCGCCATGGGCCGCCCCTGGCCGAGGCGGGCACATCCCGCGTGGATCAGCTCGTGATGGTCACGCCCCCTACCCCCAGCGGGTTTCTGCGGTTCGCCAGCGGCGTCGGATACACCAGCCTCGGTATCCCGGTGATCGCTTTCCATTGGGGGCCGCTGCCGGAGGGAACGTGGCTGGCCTGGTGGGCCGACAACCGCATCGCCACTCAAATCGATGTGCGCGACCACGGCCGCACACAAGAGGAAGCCGAAGCCTTCCTTCGCGAGATGGGCCCCCTGACCTTTGGCGAGTCCGCCACCACCCTCTACACCGACCCGGAGGTGGAGCTGCCCGAGGCCGAACTGCCCTGCCCGCAAGCGATCGCCCAAGGACGCGCGCTGCACTACATCGCCGTGGCCGCCTGGGTGCTGCTGACCGACCCCGGCGCAGCACGCCTGATCACCCGGAAACCCACGCCAGCACAAGCGGCCCAGGACCGCCGCGCCGGCCTCCAACCCCGGCCCGCCACCCTGGCGACCAAGCCGATCACGGCTCGGTGGCCAGCGTGAGCGCCGGCGAGGTGACCGTCGTCTCGCTGAATCTGGAGGACGGCGGCTGGGATCGGCAGCACCAGGACCACCGCAACCTGGAGCTACTGCCCAAGTTGATCGGCCAAGTGCCCTCGGTGGATGTCGTGCTGTTCCAGGAGGGAAAGCACTACGGGCTGCGAGGACAGGAGCTGCGGTATCGCGCAGAGACCCTGCTGGGCCGGTTCGGGCTCCGCTCGTTCATGACCCCGAGCACGATCGGTCAGCTGCATGATCTGGTGTTCGTCCGGTGGCCGCGGTTCCGCCCCGTCACGCACTACAAGGCCGGGCTGCCCGACGTCTTCCACGATCAAATCGGCTGGCTGCACTTCCAGGTGGAAGGACTGGACCGCCCTCTGGCGGTCAGGTCTCTGCAGTGGCCGCACTGGGACGGCGGCGCCCGGCTGGATGCCGCTCAGAAGCTGACCGGGTTCGCCGCTCCGGGCCGGCTGTCGCTGCTGGGCGGGGACTTCAATGCGCTGTGGCCCGATTGCCGCCGTCCCCGTCACTGGTGGCGGCCTTGGCCGCGGCGCGTGCACCGCGAGTTCGAGCCCAACTGGGAGCGGCTTCCGCCGCGCAAACGCACCCACAAGACCCTGCCGCCTGGTGGACGCCCCCGACTGTGGTGGGGACCGGAGCGGCTGAGGTCGGACCGGCGCGCGATGCAGGTGCTGAAAGATGTGGGTTTCGTCAACGCCGGGTGCGTGGCCGGTGACATGACCGTCACCGTCAACGCCAACGTCGACCACGGCCAGGGCGGCCGGATCGACCACATCCTGTTCAGCCCCGACCTGGCACCCGCCCAGGTGGCCGGCTCCTACCGGGTGTGGATCAGCGAACTCGGCACCCGGCTAACCAATCATCGGATGGTCTCGGTCCGGTTGAACCTGGATCTGGCGCGATGAGCCCCGATCCCGCCGCCTTCCAGCCAGGCGACATGACGCCCATGCCCGCCTGCCTGGGACCGATCAGCACCGTCGCCGTCGACTACGGCGGTTCGATCTCCACCGACCAGATCGACCCGGCGCTCGGCCAAAAGCCAGTCGATCCCGAGGCCGCCGCCGCGCTGGGCCGCCTGCACAGGCTCGGCAAACGGCTCATCCTCGCCTCCAACAACCGCCCCGAAGAGACCCGCTGGCCCGCGCTGCGCAGGGCTGGGATCGCCGACCTCTTCCACGACGTACTGCTCTCGGCCACCCTCGGCGTCGCAAAGCCGGACCCGCTGTTCTACCGGCGGGTCATCGCCGCCGCCCAATGCCCCGCCGACCAGATCCTGTTCGTCGGCGACCACCTGGACAAGGACGTGCGTGCTCCGCTCACCCACGGCATGCACGCCGCCCTGATCCGCCCGAACGGCCTCGGACCCCACGAGGAGCTGCCGGACGGCGCGCTGCTCGTCGGCCACGTCCGCGAGCTGCCCGCGCTGCTGCGCACCTCTGGACCCGTTGCGACGTGAAGGCGCCGCCTCCCACCCGTGTCCCCGACTCCATGTCCACTACCGAGGAAAACACCATGTCCGATACAGCACCAACGACCACACCCGCGGTCCCGCCCGCGCCGAGCACGTCACCACGCGACCAACAACCCGCAGACGGCACCGCCCCTCCGCCCCATGGGGAACAGCCCAAGGAGGATCTTCGGGACTTCGCGGAGATCATGCTGCAGCGGTTCAAAACGGCGCTCCGAGGCCAAGCGCTGGGTGCCCTGCTCCTGCCGATCATGCTGCTGCTGGTAGGCGCTGGCCTCGGAACGCTCATCCGAGCCCTGACCTCACCCACCGTGGGGACCGTGGTGACCGTGTCCGCAGCCGCGGCGCTGACGGCCGTGATCGTGGTGGCCACCGTGCTCGCCCACTGGTCGGGGCCCGATCCGCGGATCGACTGGGCCACCGCGGCCCCCTACCAGCAGCGCCTGACCGAGGGCCTGCCCGACCAGGTCCGCCATCTGCTGACCGCAGCCCAAGCCCGGGTGCAACGGCATCGGCCCGCCGCGCTGGACGTCTACCTGTTCTCTCCGCGGGCCCTGGACGAGCACGCCAGAATCTGCACCCTCGACACCGGATACGGCTGCCCCTGCTGGGTGGTACGGATCAACGCCTGCGTCGCCCCCGCACGGTCACATCCGGTGCTGGTGGTCGGTGACCGGCTACTCACCCAGCCCGATGCGCTCGCGTTCGTCCTGGCGCACGAAGTCCACCACGCTCGCCGTCCCTGGTGGGCGCTGCGGCTGGCCCTCGGCGGGCCTGTGCTGCTGGGCTGGCTGCCGCTGGGCCTGGCCGTGCCGGGGCGCCACCTGCTGGTGATCGCCCCCGCGGTGTGGGCGGTCACGATGCTGCTGCGCTGGATCGACGAGCTGGCCGCCGATGTGGCGGCCGCCCGCACCACCGCACCCGGCACGGCCAGAACCTGGTGGGCGCTGTACCGCGAATCACGACCCAAGCCGCAGCGCCGGGCCCGGCAACTCTTCTTTCAGGTTCTCGCACCTGCCCATCCCCCGGTCACCCTGCGCGCTGCGCTCACCACCCGGATCCAGAAGGCCGGACCGGCATGACCAGCACCCGCCGCGCCGGACAGGCCGTGGAGCTCGCCCGACCCGCACTGCCCGCGCTCCTGCGCGCCTCTCGCACTCCGAGAAGACTTCCTACTTCCCACCCCCATCCACCTGCCTAGGAAAGCGATGCCCGACTCCTCCTCAACCGTTCCGCATCAACTGACGGCGCACGGCGACCAGCAGCCGCGGCAGCCCGCCGGCCTCACCGACCGTCCCCAAGGGCCACCGCTGCCCCCGCACCGTTCATGGCGGCTCCGGGAGGCCATCGTGGCCCTCCTGGGCCAGCTCGTCCTCGGCCAGATCATCCTGGTGCTGTTGGCCGTGGCCGGTGCCCCGATCGGGACGGACCCGGCCGGCCTCATCACCGCCGCACTGGCAAACATCGTGGCCCTGCTGATGGTCGTGGCCGGGCTGGCCCGGGCGCGGCGGCGCCGTCCCCGCGCAGCCCTGGGACTGCGGCCGGTCTCGCTGCCTCAACTGGTGCTGTGGCCAGCGGCGTGGCTGGGCATCTACTGGGCGTTCGCCCTGCCCTATACCGCGCTGGTAGATCCTCCCGCTCAGACCGTCGAGAACAGCGTCGCCATCGCCCACGGCGCCGCCCTGATCACGCTGACAGTCGTGGGCGTGTGCCTGGCCCCGTGGGCCGAAGAGATGTTCTGGCGGGGCCTGGTCTACCGGGCGCTACGCGGGCACTGCCGCGCCCTGATCGCCGCTCCGATCACTGCGCTGCCCTTCGCCGCGCTGCACCTGGACCCGACCGGCACAGCAGATCAGCTGCTGTTGCTGCCGCTGCTGGTGGTGGGCGCCGTCATGGCCTGCGTCATGGTCGAACAGACCGGGTCCCTGCTCCCGGGGATGGTGTTCCACGCCGGGTTCAACGCGATCGGCTTCGCCATCCATGGCGACCCTGTCACCGCAGCCGCAGCATGGGCGATCATGGCCGCCGTCTGCCTCATCCCGATGATCCGCGCACGGCCGGCAACGGCGGACAACGGGAGGGAGCCATGACGACGTCGGCGCCGCTGGACTGCGACGAGGCGATGGCGGGCCCCTTCGCGGAGCTACGCGCCGCGAAGAGGACCACGGCGGTTCTTCTTCCCGCCGCGCAGGTCCTGACTGGCGCCGCCCGCGCGGCGCTGGCCGCCAGGCTGCAGCCCGAACGGCCGGACTGGACATGACCGGCACCCGACCGGAGGAGAACGCCCCGTCCGTGCCCGCAGGGAACGCAGCCAGCGCCTGCGGCGCGGACGCGCACGCCCCGGGCCACCGGGTCACGCTCGACTGCCCGGTCGCCTGCATCGGCGTCGAAACGATCAGTGACCTGGTGCGGGCCCTGACCGACTCGGCCGCCCGGCTCGGGCTCGGCTCACCCCCCACCCACGTGTGCCACCGCGTCAAGATGGCCTGCTCGCTGAGCTGCGTGCCCCTGCCGCTGCGCGTGGTCCACTCCCTGGAGAAGTACCAGCCGGACGTGCGGACCGTCGCGGACCTGATGGCCTGCCTGCGAACCGGCGCGTTCCAGGAGATCCCCCGCATCGGCGACGAAAGCGTGAAGCGGACCAAAGAGGTCCTGCGAGCTGCGGGGTTCTCCCCGCCGACTATCCCTACCTGAAACAACGATGGGAATGACCGCACATGAGTGAGCACGTACCCGACCCTGTGGTCCGCGACCCCGTAGTAGAAGAGATCGGTCGCCGGGTCGCCGCCGCCGTGCAAGACGTGCCCGAGCGCATCGGGTCGGTGGTCGAGATCGAAGCTGTCACACACTTCGAAGGTCAAGCCCCTGCGGGCGGTGCCGGATTCATCACCATCACCTTCACCTGGGCCGAACCCGGGCCCGATGATGACCCGAACCAGGCACCCCCGATCAGGGCCCTGAAGGTGGCCATCCTCAACGAGCTCATCGACGAGACCCACCGCCAGCTCGCCAAGGTGCACCCCTGCCAACTGCTCAACACACCCCCCGCAGCCCGGGAACAATCCCTAGCACGCGACCAGCCCGACTCCCGCCGCGCCGCCCTTTCCCCTGACGACCGGACACGAACGGACGACCCGATGCCCACCGACACCCCCACGAGCCCCGAGCATGCACCGCTCGACCGAGACCCCGACCTTGTCGAGCTGCTGAACGCCCGCCCCTGGGCGCGCCAGCTCCCCGCTGGCGGACCATCCCTGCCTGGCGTCTACGAAATCCTGCTCGACCTCATCAACGCCACCGGCTCCGAGGCCCGCTCCGATGAAGCCATGCAAAGGGCGCAGGCCCTAATACAGCCGCACCGCGCCGCGCTGGTCACCATCGGCGCCCACCTCTGTGACCACCTGGCCGACCACGCCGGGCTGCCCGACACGGTCGGCGAGGTGTTCATCAGGACGGGCCTGGCCGAGCTGATCGCCAAGACCCGCCCCTTCGGGGACGACGCGCAATCACCCGAGGCGTCCGATGAGGTGTTCGCGCACGCCGCCCGGGCGCTTCTAGCCGATCCGGATGCCTTCACCATCCTGGTCAACGCGATCGTGGATACCACCGTGGGCATCCGCGAGTACGAGGCCGCGGCCGCCGCCAGCGAATAGTGCGCTGCTCCGGAGGCCCCTGCTGGGGGCCGCACCGCGCGCCCTCGGCGGGGTAACGTTGCCCCCATGGGCGGCACCGGTCGCCCCGCCGAGGCCCGTTCGCGTCCCACGCCGTACCCCCTGAACGGCTGAAGGGTCCGAGCGCGCGGTTCCCAGCGAATCAGCCAGGGCGACTCCCGCGAGCAAAAGAGTGTGCTGCATGTCCGGACGTCCACCATGCCGCCGGGAGGGGAGCGTGGGACCCGCCCTGGGAGAGCAGAGACGACCGTGACGAAGAACCGGGACCGCAAGCAAGCCATCCGCGCGCTGGCCACCGAGAAGAACATCTCCTACCAGCAGGCGGAACGCCTGTACGACGTGCAGCGCGCCCAGCGCCGCGCGGACACACAACACGACGCCCCCGTGCAGAACGCCGCGCAGGGCCTGGTCCTGCGCAGCAGGGACGTGCACACGCTGGAGATGTGGGACGAGCGGAACGCCTCCTTCACCGACGAGGTCCAGACCGACCCCTATCAGCGGCAGGGCGCACTGGAGTCCCGGGCGCTGCTGTGGGGCGACCTCGGCGCCGACCGAGTCGCTGACCAGGCCCGCGACGCCGGGAACACCGAGCTGGGCCGCTTGCTGGACCGGCTCGCGACCGCCACGGCGTACGCCGCGATCCTGGACCAGGAGCAGGCCGCCCGGATCCGGTACGAGCACCGCATCCCGACGCTGGACCCGGGCGTGCGGGCGTCCCTGGCAGCTCAACCCCGACGGCGCCTGCGAGCAATGCCCTGCGTTCTTCTGGGGCCCGACCCCGAGCAGCCGGGACAATGCCGAGAATATGAAGGCCGCCGGGCGCCAGGTCTACGGGGATGATCTGATGCGCCACCCGCCACGGACCGACGACTAGCGAGGCTAGCTGTTCGGCCAGATCCCGGCGATGTCGACCTCGGTACCGCCGACCACGCGGTAGAACAGGCGGACGTGCCCGCGTTCCAGCAGGTAGGTGTCGGGTAGCTCGGGATCTGGCCGCGCGTCCTCGGGGAAGGGGTCCATCATCAACGCGGCCGCGGCCGCCAGGCCCTCCTTGTAGAGAACGTCCGGCAGCGCCAGCAGCTGCGCCCACGCGGCGTCAAGCCAGCGGATGCTCTGCGGCATCAGGCGACGCCGCGCACGGAACGCTCCGCGTCGGCGGCCCGCACCATCTCCTCTTCGGAGGTGAACACCCGGCTCGATCCATCGTCGGCGGCAAGGCGCTCGAGGACCTGGCGGCGCTGCTCGGCGAGCCGGAGCTGCCGCAGCTCCTCGTAAGCGTCGGGGGAGATGACCACAGCCTCATGCCCGGCGGCGTCGATCACGCGGACGGGCTCACCGTCGCTTTGGACGCTGCTGATCACGGCGTCCAGCTCGCTCCCGTCGATACGCACCCGGTCATTCATGCCCCTGATGGTAGGGCATGGCCCGGCCCGCTGGCGGGGCAAGCGGCTTGACGGAGGCCTCCGCCGTGGTGATCGGGCTTCGCCGTCAGCACGGCGGGGACGACGGCGCTGTTCAAGGGGAGGAGCGGGGAGCGGTGGTGGGAAGGACCTCCACGAGGTCGTCCAGGGTCAACCTGGCGGCCGCGAGCAACACTTCCAGGTCCGCGATGGTGGCGCAGTAGCCGCCGAGGACGCCGTATTGGCGGGCGCGCAGGACGGACCGCCCATCGAGCCGGATCAGCTCCACCTCCCATCCCCTCGGGCCGACCCACCGCTTTCCCACCCAGAAATGCTATGAGCTGCGGAAACGTGGTTCGGTCGGGGTGTGAACGACTGATGGCGGGGACGCTCGTCCCGATCGCAGGAATCGTGCATGGGTCGCTATGGATTCTGCTGTGCTCCGGGCGTGGAGTGGCTAGGCTGCCCCGATCAGCGGGAGTGAACGGGGAGCCTGATCATGCCTGGTGGGATGCACGAGGTCGAGGTGAAGTACCGGGTGGACAGCAGCCGGGCACTCGAAGCGGCGCTGGCGGCGCACGGCGTGGACCTGTCCGACCCGGTGCTACAAGATGATCAGGCGTACGCGCCCGCGCATTGGGACTACGGTCAAAGCAAGATCGGTGTGGCGTTCGCGCGGTTGCGGACCCAAGACGGCCAGCACCTGTTCACCCTGAAGACCCCGGTGGTCAACGAGCAGTCGTGCCGGGAGCAGGAAACCGGTGTGGGCGACCGTGCCGCGATGCATCAGGCGCTGCTGGCAATGGGATACCGGCCCACGATCCGGATCAGCAAACGGCGCCGTACCGGGTGGGTGGACGCGCTGGGCGGGGTGTCGATATGCCTTGACGAGGTCGAGCACGCCGGGACGTTCGTGGAGTTGGAAGCCGTCACCTCCGCCCGGTCGGCGGTGGGGCAGGACGATCTGGACCGGCTGGCCCGGTCGTGGGGAGTCCCGCTGGAACGCACGCGCGACACCTACGATTCGCTGGTGCGCGCAGCACTAGCTGTAGGAGGGCTGGACGTTGGTGACGCCGCTGCGCAGCCGTGATGCGGGTGGCTGACCGCCTGCTCCGCTGTGCGGTCGGTGGTAGTTGTAGTGGATGCTCCAGACTCTGATCGCGGCCGCGCGCTCGTCCTCGCTTGTGAACTCCCGGGCGTAGAGGACCTCTTCGGCCATGATTCGCTGGTAGCGCTCCACTTTCCCGTTGTGACGAGGCGTGTAGGGCTTGGTCTTCTGATGCCGGGTCTGGTTGCCGACGATCCGGGCGAAGTCACCTGAGCGGTAGCAGGCGCCGTTGTCGGTGACGACTCGGTGGATGTGGGTGATGCCGTGTGCGGCGAACCAGACTTTCGCCCGGGCCAGGAAGGCCGCTGCGGTGACGCCCTTCTCGTCGGGAAGGGGCTCGGTGTAGGCCAAGCGTGAGAAGCCGTCGACAATCGAGTGCAGGTAGACGTAGCCGCGCTTGGCGCCTCCCGTCTTCGCTCGGCCCGCTGCCTTGGCTTGTTCGCTGTCGCGGCCGTGGACGCGCCAGCCGCCGCCGCCCGGGATGCGGCCGACTTTCTTGACGTCCAGGTGGGCCATGTGGCCGGGCCATCGGGCGGTGATCTTGCCCGATTTGCGATTGTTCTCGCCGTTCGGGTCGAGGAAGCGACGCTGCCCGAGCCCCAGCCGGGTCAGGTGCCGGGTCACGGTGCGGCGATTGATCGTGAACCCGAGGTCGGCCAGCTCGTCGGTGATCCGCTGTGCCGACCACTTGTGATCGCGCCGCCAGGTCTCGATCTTCTCGACGGCCCACGCCGGGGTTGCGTTCGGGCTGGTGTGCGGGGCCGAGGAGCGGTCGTGGAGTCCTGCGTCACCGTGGCGGCGCCATCGGTTGACCCACTTGCTCGCGCACGCGCGCGAGATGCCCATCTCTGCGGCGACATGAGCGATCGGACGGGTGCGGCAGCGTTGCACGAGCCGGAGGCGTCCTTCGTAGGAGAGCGGAGCGTTACGGTGCGTCATCGAAGGTCGCCGTCGACCGCTGCTACCAGGCGAGCGGCGTCTTTCTCGTCGTGGTCGCCAACGGTAAGGGAGAGCTTCCTGGCGCCGCGGTAGGCGGCTCGTCCTGGGGCCGGGGCGTCGATGATGTCGATGATCGGGAGGACCGCAGCTTCTGGGCGTTGGCCGATCAAGGTCCCGAGGATGGCGGAGGCGGCCTTCATGCCCGTCGAGAGTTCGCCGGCGAAGCTGGAACGGACCAGCCGCGCCGGGCCCCAGGTCACGTAAGTGAGGTCCGGGTTCTGGATGGTGGCCAGGATGCCGAGGAGTTCGTTGGCGCGACGCTGCTGGGCGTTGGATCGTTTGAAGGTGAACCCGTTGATCATCTGGAGGTCGTCGAAGTCGATGGCATCAGGTCGCGCGCCGGGAACAGCTGTGTTCACCACGACCGGCCGCTCGGCCGCATGAAGCAGCGTCGCGAGTCCAGTGACGAACAGGTACTTGGAGACGAAGAACAGTGCCCAGGACGCCTCATGTCCCTCGGAGGTGGTGTGTCGGCGTTGCCGGATGAACGATGCCGCGAGAACCAGTGCGTCGATGCGCTCGTGGTTGGCCTTCAGGTGCTCGACCACGCGGCGGCTGTCGGCGACCAGGGACAGGTCAGCGGCGATGTACTCCGCTCGCGACGCCGCCGACTGATCCTTGCTCGTCACGGTCGTGACCAGCGCCTGGAACTTGCTGCGGCTTCGCCCGAGCACCACGACGCGGTCTCCCGCTTTCAGGAAGTGACGCGCCAGCGCTGCGCCCATCCCGTCGGTACCTCCCGTGATCACGATCGTCCTCATGGCGGGTTGCCTCCTCATTCCGGAACTTGTGTTCCGGAACAGGTTAGCATCAACCGGAACGTGAGTTCCGAATCGCTATAGTGAGGGGGTGGCCGAGGTTCGGAAGCAACGGCGAGACGCCGCCAACAACAGGGAACGGATCTTGACCGCCGCAGGAGAGGCCTTTCGACACGGCGGCATGACCGTCGACATGCGTGCCGTCGCCGCAGCGGCCGGTGTCGGCATCGGCACCCTCTACCGACACTTCCCTACCCGCGAGCACCTGGTGCAGGCCGTGACCGGTACCGACATCGCCGAACTCGCCGACGCAACCCTTCCCGAACGGGTGTCAGCCATCGTCGGCCTTCGGGAGTTCTTCACCGCAACGATGACGCACCTCGCCACCAACAAGGCCATGGTCGACCTGCTCGCAGGCGGATCACCGTCGGACGCAGACCTCGATCGATGCCTCTCGCACCTCACCAACATTGGCCAGGAGGCGGTCGATCGCTCCCGCATCGATCACACTCTCGCCACCGACGTGACCGCAAGCGACATCGCCTACCAGCTGCTCGGCCTCATCCGCATCGCACAGTTGATCCCCGACGCAGAGCCGGACGCAATCGAACACCAGGTAGACCTCGCACTACGCAGCCTGGCCGCGGACTAACAGCCTCGACGCAAGACCACGACCACGACCACGCAGACCTACCTGTCGTCAACGTCCTGCCCCGCAACAACTAGCGGTGACCTGACCCCAGGCCCACCGCACGGCTTCGGGGTGTTCAGAACAGGGCGATCTCGTCGCTGATCGTCAGGGCGCCGGTGTCCAGCAGTGCCGGGGCCGCCTCCACATCCACGGTGATGCCGGCGGCAGCATGGTCGGTGAGGCCCTGCTCGCGGATCTCGTGCACGTAGCCGCTGCCGATGAGCTTCTGGGCCAGGTCCTGGGCGAGGTGGAAGTAGTCGTAGCGGTAGCCGTCGCCGGTCCGGCCGATCCAGCTGTGTGGCTGGTCCCCGGGATGGCACGCGGCGTGGGCGTCGATCAGGCCCAGTCCGCTCAGGGTGTCGAGCATCGCGTACTCGAACGGCAAGAACCCGGCATGGGCGGGCCTGTGGTCGCGGCCGATCACGTTGTAGTCGCCGCCGACGACCAGGCCGCGGCGTTGCTCGGGCGGCAGGTGGCGCAGGGCGTCCAGGAACGTGGTGATGAATTGCTGTTTGCGTTCGGTCTTGGCGGCCGAGCGGTCCCGGCTGGGCACATACACCGCCGCGACGGTGAGGCGAGGCTGGGTGTCCAGGACGGCCGCGGCGACCCGGCCGGGGATGCTGACCTTCTCGAACGCGGCGGGTTCGTCCAGGACGCGGATGCGGCTGATGAGCGCGGCACCGCGGTCACCGGGTGCGGGAGTGTGGACCACGGCGTGCCCGGCGGCGCGGAACCGATCCAGCAGCAGGGCGGTGCCGGGCCCACTGCTGGTTTCGGTGATCAAGAAGACGTCCTCGGGGCGGCTGGCCAGCCATTCCAGGAGCCGTTGGGCGCGGTCGGCGGCGGCGGCACCGATATTGACGGTCAGCATGGACACCATGACCGGGCCTCTTATCCGAATGGGCGAGCGTGGCGGTGGAACAGGCCCGGGCGGCTTACGGCAGCGAACCCAAGTGTTCGAGGATGCGGTCGGTGACCTGGTCGGGGTTCTTGCCGCCGCAGTCCACCCAGTGCTGGCGCCAGCCACGCCGGTCCAGGAACCGGTGAGCGTCCCGGTACAGGTGCAGCTCCCGCTCGGGAGACCCTGCCTGTTCCAGGCGGGACAGGCGCTGCCGGTCATTCAATCGCGTCTGCAGGTGCTGCGCAGCAAGATGGAGATAGAAGGTCAGCGTGGGGGCAGGGAGGCGCGCGTTGTACTCCCAGACCTCGTCGATGTCGAGCCCGTCGAGGCGTTGCAGCACCAGCGACGACGGCACGTATCGGTCGCTGATCACGATCCGGCCCTCGTCCAGAGCGGGCAGGATCTCCTGCTCGACGTGGACGTGGCGGTCAGCGGCCACCGCCAACGCCAGGGCCCGTCCGGTCAACTCGGCTTCGGCCGACCGGACCAGGCGTCCCAGCGGTGTGTCCGAAGGTTCGGCGGTCACATGAACAGCCCGTCCGGCCGACCGTAGCCGCCGCCCAAGACGCGCGGCGGTGGTGGTCTTCCCGGCGCCGTTGGGGCCTTCGATGACGATGAACACGCCGCCGGCGCTGCCCGGTCCGGTCAACGGCGGCGGCCGATCTGCAGCAGCGGCCGGTGCTCCACGCGGGGGCATTGCTCGGTGTCGACCTCGCCGATCCGGCCTCCTTGGGAGATCACCGCGGCCGGGCAGCCCTTCCCGCAGTCCGGGTTCAAGCCGCAGGACCTGCAGGTGGGGTTGGCGCCCATGCCCAGCGTGCCTTCCAGGTCGTAGTGGTCAAGGGCGGGGGCGATCTCGTTGCGCAGGATGTCGCCGACCAGGAAGTCGGTGTCGCTGTAGCGCGATCGGGGCGTGCGGGCGGCGAACACCAGGTACGGGCACACCGCGACCTGACCGTCGGCGAACACGTACAGCAGCTTGCTGGCATCGCACCCGGCCAGCGGCCGGTCAGCGTTGGGGAAGCGGATGTGCACCAGGTCGATGCCCTTGCCGCGGAACTGCTCGGTCACCGCGCGGATCGTGTCCATCGCTGCGGTGGCGGCCGCCAGACGGCCCTGGGACAGGCTGCCGCGCCCGAACGCGCTGAGCGGGTTCATCAGCACGTACTGGGCGCCGACCTCGACGGCGAACGCGCACAGCTCGGCGAACTCGCCCGGGTCGGTGAGCGCGTTGGGCGTCGAGAGCAGCCCCTGCAGCAGCCCGGCCCGCGCGAACTTCCGGATGGTGTCGACCGTGACATCGAAGGAACCGGTGTCGCCACGGAACCGGCCGTGGCTCTCGCGGCGGAACCCGTCCAGGCTAACGTTAATGTGCACGCCGCCGAGCTCAGCCAGTTCGGCGATCTGCTCGTCGCTGGTCTGTGTGGCGTTGGTGCACACCCCGACCGGCAGCCCTTCGGACACCACAGCCCGGCAGATCCCCATGAAGCCGGGGTGCACGAACGGCTCACCGCCGGTCAAGGTGATCCGCTCCACCCGGGCACGCCGCAACCGCGGCAGCACCGTCCCGGTCAGCGCCGCTAACGACAGGTCGCGTCCCTCGCGGGTGGAGGAGACGAAGCAGTGCGCGCAGTGCAGATTGCACCGCTCGGTGATCTGCACGAGCGCCTTACGCCCATCACCGGCGACCGAGGTTCGGAAGAAGCACGAGCTGGCGTGGGAATTGATGATCAGAGAGCGTTTCATCGCACAATCGCCTCACGACGTTGCGGGTGCGCTCCCACCCACGGGTATACCTCGAAGCTCCCGGCCAGGCGCCTAGCCTCGGCGCTAGATTCCTACTCCGTGCCCACTACGGCGCGTCGGCTTGTGGCCACCGATCAGGTGTTGGACGCTGACCATCGAGACACCCGGTTATGGGCTCGCCCAGACTCTGTGGTGCGCGGCGACCGGGCTCTGCTCAATCCACGGCGAGTGACACTGCCCGGAACAGCTGTTCGATAATGCGTACATGGCCGCACTCAACGTTCCTGATGCGCGGCTGGCCCGGCCTATCCCGGTCTCTTCCGCTGCGTTGCCAGAGATCCGGAGATCGGTGAGGTCGACCAGGTCGGCGACGCCTGGCGTAGGCCAGGGCCGCCTGGCCCAGCTCGATCGCCTCAACCCGTAACCCATCGGCCCCACAAGGTACCGCGTTGGCGAGGACGATCGAGCCCGCCGCAGGGCCGGGAGGGCAGTTCCCGGATGCCAGGACCGTGGAGTGATACCGGACCGGGAGGTGCGACGGCGATGTCTACACTGCCGCCAATGGACAACGACACCATCGCCACACCTTCCCCGAGTGAGCTGCGGGAACGGCTCGTGACTGGTCTCATCTCGGACGGCGTCATCGCCACGCCCAGCATCGCGGAGGCGTTTCCGTGCGGTGCCTCGGCACCTCTTCACTCCCGGCGCGCCGCTGGAGCAGGCTTACGCCCGCGACATCGTGGTCGTCAAACGCGATGAGCACGCCGCGCTGGATCTGCTGCGCTTGGCCGCGGCCGACGTCGATGCGGCCTGGCCGGGCACGCAGCCGACGCACGTGGAGATCACGACCCACTGGCCCGCGTTCGCGCTCGCTGAACACGAGCCGCTGCGCACCGCGCTGCTGAGCGCCGCCGCGGCCGCCGGGGTGAACACGAGCGCGAAGGTCGCCGGGCCGTCCAACATCGGCAACTATCTGGCCGGGCTCGGTGTCCCGGCCACCACCGGGTTCGGTGTCGACTACAGGGGCTTGCACGGCACCGACGAACAGATCTCCCTGGAGTCGATCCCACCGGTCCAGGCCACCTACCACCAAGCCCTGTTCACCCTGCTGACCCCCTCCTGACCTGCGACGAGGCCCCTGCCGTCGACAACGGGTCGGCAAACGGCCGACAAACGCTCGCCAGCCAGTGCGCTGGCCAATGCAGGCGCTCCTGTTCAGATCGTCCCCAGTCCACCACGGCCCGATAGATAGCGATCATGTTCTCGGGACGATATAGCTCGCCGTCAACGAATTCCTCCGCTTCCAGCGACGCCTGGTCGGGCGTCCGCGCGACCAGGTCCTCCAGGTCGATGAGCGACCTGGAGGACAGACACCCGCTCGGACCCGGCGCCTGACCGCGGTTTGACACGTCGATAGCGTCGTGGACCAGGGCAAGGTCATCGCGGCGACGGCGGGCCGACCACTTCATACCAGGATCTGGGCCCCGCTGCGCGGCGTCGCCGTCCCGAACGGGCCCGTGCTGAAGGAACTGCTGGTGTTCAACGAGCGCGTGGTGGCCTGCTTCCCTTCCTACAGCGGCGTTACGCACCACGAGGTGGTCGTGACCTTACAAGGCCCAGTCCACTGCGAGATCGCCGCCCGCGCCGGTGGGACAGGCGTGGCACCGCCGAGTCAGTTCCTGGATGCGCCCGACCAGGTCGGCGTTGGCGGCCGAGTCCAGCTGATGACCGAGGCTGCGTAGGACAGTTCCCTTGAGCTTAGACGCGCTGTTCGGCGGGAAACGCGGCGAGAGTTCGGTGTCTCGGGCAGGGTCGCCTTGGGAGGATGGAGCATGGGCAAAGCTGCACGACGCCGGCAGGAAGATCGCAAGGCCCGGGCTGCGAAGGCGAAAGCAACCACAGACACCACCCCAGCCGATCCGCGCGCACGGGCTGAAGCCGCAGTCCCCCGGCTGCTGCGGCTCAATGCCCCCGGCAAGGTCAGTCTGGCGGGTGCGTATGCGTTCGGCTACGGGGCCCTGGGGATGGCCCAGACCGAGCATGATGGGCCGGACTGGTTCCACGAGCTCGATCCGCTCGACACCCTGTTCCTGGGCACGGCATGGCCCAAGAACTTCCTCGACGAGCGGGAGTTCGCCAACGCCCGCGATGCCTGGCTCGACCTGCT
The DNA here is from genome assembly GCF_043906805.1 of Actinomadura sp. SCN-SB. Taxonomy (NCBI): domain Bacteria; kingdom Bacillati; phylum Actinomycetota; class Actinomycetes; order Streptosporangiales; family Thermomonosporaceae; genus Actinomadura; species Actinomadura sp. SCN-SB. Next base: position 48,645 of record NZ_JBIMPP010000034.1, read on the forward strand.
GCGCGGCACCGTGCACTGGAGCGGGATCGAGCGGTTCGTCCGTGAAGTGATCGACGCCAGCGCAGAGCACGACCTCCCCGTCGATGAAGGGGAACTGATGCTCCTGGTCGCCGGACGATTGGAAAACGCCAGGCTGGATCAGCGCAAGCTGCCCCGCGACCTGCTCCCCGAGCACGCTCTGGCCAACACGCGGGCGGTGTTCGGACCACCCGTCGATCTTCCGCTCCCGCATGCCCCCGCCGGGATAGGCGAACAGATCACCCGGTTTTGGGCGAGCACGGAAATCGACCTGCCGCACGACGGGACCCCTGCCGACGCCCTGCGTGAGGGCGTTCACCTCCTTGCCGCGGCCGGGATGCCCGCGCGCCAGGATCCCGCGATGCTCTTGCCCGCCCTCTACCTCGCGCTCGTCGCAGCAGACGACGAGTCACTCGATGACACCGCTGAGCGCGCCGCCGCCTGGTCGCTCGGCCTGCACAAGGACTCACCACTGATCTCGATCACCGACATCCTGCTGGTCGCGCCACAGCGGGATCTGTCGATCGATGAGGTCCTGGGACATCTGTTCGCGGTTCCCGCCTTCACCCAGCAGGTCCGTCCCCAGGACCGGCTATGGCATACCTCCCCCGGCCGTGCCCTGATCGACCTTGCCTTCGAACTGGGGTACTCACAGGTCGTCACCCGGGACGGGAAGGTGGTCCGCATGAGTCCGGACGCCGCGGCCATGCTGAAGGCGCAGTACCGCCGCTTCGAAGACAAGTTCGGCCGACCTCCCGCACCCGACGAGCCGATATTCTTTGACCCCGATGCGGATACGCCCCAGGTGCCGTCCCTGGTCGACGTCGAGAATGAAAGCGTGTCCCTGCTGGAGCACGCCGGGTTGGCTCCGGCCTGGATTTATGCCTACCAGCAGACCGGTGGCCTTCTCCCCTCTTCCGATGGCAGCTTTCCCACCGACCGCGACGCCCAGGAATGGCAAGAGGCCGTCGACCGGTACGTCAAACTACACGGCGGCGAACAGCCCGACCACGAGGCGAACCTGCGGATCCTCAACACCATCCAGGTGCTCACCGATCTGCAAACCGCTGCCACAGACCCCGAATACGCAGCAGCGCTGCTCCAAGGACTCGGCGACGACGAGGGCTCCGGGGATCTGCTGCGTTCCTACCTCACCCATATGGCTGCGCACTTGACCGAGCAGCTTCGGACTGATCCCAGCGTGCAGAACCGGGCTCATGAGCACGCCCGAGCGTGGGCAGGGGCGCAGCTGGCCGAACGCGTCCGCAACGCGGCCTCCGCCTCGGATGGACAGATCATCGGCGACGCCGAGGTTCTCCTCGCCGTCGCGGTCGCGACCCTCCCTTGAGCCTGATTCGGGCTCGCAAGGCCAACGACAATGGCCATAAGGACCTGCGGGGCTCGTCGGCGGGCCGTTTTAGCATCTGACCATGACCGGGCTCGACGACACAGAGGGACGCAAGGCCGTGACCGGCCTTGAGGCATGGCCGCAGCATCGTCGGGAGTTGCTGCTGTGGCGGTACGTTCTCGACCTGGACTACTACGGTGTCGAGGACTTGGTGGTCGAGGCTTCCGGTCGCCCATGCTTGGCCCCGGGCATCATCCGGCCGTCCCGAGGCCGCCACGCCGATCAACAGCCCGAGCGGGTTGCTGTCCTGGGCGATGATGGCCGCTATCACCTTTTGGTGGACGGTCACCCCATCTGCGTGAAGCGCGTAAAACGCCCACGCCGACTGCATCGCCATGAACAACGGTGCGGCTGGTGGACCGACGGATCCTGCTACCGAATCCAAGCTCCGTCCATTCAAGCCGGGCAAGTTGGGCGCGGCGCCCGGAACGTGCGCTGGACGGTCACCTTCACCGAGACGACCACCGACCCGGCACTCGTCGCCAGACGCCACCGCTGTCCGATCAAAGAAGCCATCGGTGCCTGGCCGCCCTACCAAGGGCCAGAATCTCGAGGCGGAAAGCTCCTGAACACCCTCATCGACGCGCTAGGGCCAGACTGCCACTGCTGCGGACGATTCCTCGGCGCCTACCTCGATCACGATCCCTTCACCGGGCTGATTCACGGTCTGGTTTGTCAGGACTGCAACTCTCGTGTCGACCGCTGCCCGCACCTGTCCGGATGCTGTTTCGCCAACTACCTCAACGCCCCACCCGCCCCTGCCGATGGGCCTGAAGTACCCGCGAATATCGGCCACGCTCCGTGCCCACCAGACACGCATCGACTACACCGGTCTGGACCCGCTCGCCCACCTGAGATTGACCACGCGAGCCAAACGATCACCCCGGCGGTAACCGCCGCAGGCAGGCTCTCCAAGCAGGGCCGCGTGCGGCCCCAATCTAATCGGTTCGGCTGTGGGGCTCGAAAATTGGAATCGGGCCTGTGACCTGCGGTGTTACGTCACGATCACGGTGCTTGCTCCGGCAGGATTGCTGGTTGTGTTGGCCTCCTTCCTCTACAAAATGATCATCCGGTTCGCCCAGTTCCTGGTGCTGAGGTTCCGTGCCGACATCGACAAGGACGTGGAGATCCTCGTCCTGCGCCACCAAGTGGCGGTGCTGCGGCGACAGGTCGGCCAGGTCCGAACGTCACCGGCTGACCGGGCCGTATTGGCCTTGCTCTCAAGGCTGCTCTCCCGCGGCCGCTGGCCAGCGTTCTTCGTGACACCGGCCACGCTGTTGCGCTGGCACCGCGACGCCGTCCGCCGACGGTGGACCTACCCTCCAACTCAGCGTGGCCGTCCACCGATATCGGCCGAGATCCGTCGGCTCGTGCTGCGGTTGGCCGCCGAGAACCCGACCTGGGGGCACCGGCGCATCCAGGGCGAGCTGGCCGGGCTGGGATACCGGATCGCGCCCAGCACGGTCTGGCTGATCTTGACCAAGGCCGGTGTTGATCCGGCACCCCGCCGCAGCGGGCCCACCTGGTCCCAGTTCCTGGCCGCCCAGGCCACGACCATGCTGTCGTGCGACTTCTTCACGATCGACACGGTGCTCCTCAAACGGATCTATGTGCTGTTCTTCATCGAGCACGGCACCCGCCGGGTTCACCTGGCCGGCCTCACCGCGAACCCGACCGGCGCGTGGGTAACCCAGCAGGCCCGCAACCTGCTTATGGAGATGGACGAGCAAGCGGGATCCCGGTTCAGATTTGTCCTGCGTGATCGCGACGCCAAGTTCACCGCGGTGTTCGACCGGGTGTTCACCTCCGCTGGCTTGCGCGTCATCAGCACTCCGCCGCAGGCACCGCGGGCAAACGCGATCGCTGAGCGTTGGGTGGGCACTGTGCGCCGGGAATGCACGGACCGTATGCTGATCTATGGTGAACACCATCTCCACGTTGTGCTTGGTGAGTATGTCCGGCACTACAACCGGCATCGGCCGCATCGATCGCTGCAGCAGAGACCGCCCGATCCAACGTCATCAGTGGTGGAGTTTCCCGCAGCGCGAGTCGAGCGACGCGCGATCCTCGGTGGCCTGATCAATGAGTACTCGCAGGTCGCGTAGCCAAACCGAATTTTCGAGCCCCACAGCCTGCTGGCTAAGGATCTTGAGACGACGAAGTGCCCCCCACCCTGGCGGGTGGGGGGCACTTCGTTCGTTACTTCGTAGTCTTCTTGCTGCCGACAACGCTCAATACGAGGTACGCGAAGGGCGAGGCTGCGAAGAAGGCCAAGATGCCGGATACGACCGCCGCAAGCGCGCCCTCGTAGGTAGCCACCAAGATCGCGATCAACAAGGCGATAATGACACCCACGAGGATCGAGTCGATAAGGTCCCGCACGTTCCATTCCCTCTCCCCTGATCGAGAGGGCGGGCATGCCTCAGCTCGACCAGGTCGATACCTGGTGGAACTGAGCCATCCCGGTTCGAGGCAGACTTACGGATCTGGCGCCCATCGGGGCGGGCTCACCTGCTGGCGGCGAGAAGGGCTTCAGCGTCTTGCGCTGTAAGTTTCTCCGTTCTTCGCAGCCGATCATGACTGCGAAATATCAGGGGACACCACGACTCCACTACCGCAGTGCGAGCCACACCGTCCCGTACGACCTCAAGTCCGTCCTCCTCGAACTTCGGGCGGACCGGGATATGTCATGACCAGCCACTCTACCCCGAAGGCGCTCGGAGATGGGCTCACTTCTTGGACTTGGGCATCAGGTACGCAGCGAGCGCGGACACAGCAGCGACCTTGGCGGCGTTGACCAGCGATGCGCCATCGGCCTGGCCTCCCTGGACAACGTCCGAGACGGCCGGGATGACGGACACGACGACGGCCGCAATGGCGCCCTGGGCGAGGGTCCGCAGGGCCCGTACGAGCCTCTCGACGTGGGGCTTGTCGACCTTTCCGTTCTCGGCGAAGTCCTCGGCGACCTCCCAGAAGGAGTCGAAGACCTCTTCCCGCTCCTCATGTGCCCTCTCGGCCCAGTCGGGATCCTCGGACTCCTCGGGCGTCGGTATCCAAGAGGGCAGGAAGGTACCGTCAGGACGGGTCTCCGAGGGAAATACGTCGGCCGGCAGACCCCGCCTGGAGTGCCTGCCCATCACTCACCAGCCGCCTTCTTGCCAATCGCGAACAGGAACTGGGCGTAACCGGCCCTGGTGACCTTGTCTCCACCGGTAGAGACCTTGGCGGCGACGGACCCGCAGTCCAGCCGGAGCTGCCTGAAAGCCTTGGCGGTCTTGGGCCCGTAGTCGTCGTCGACTTCACCTCCCTCTCCGTAGATGTACGAAACTGGGGCAACGATCTAGGCCGATTCGTTACCTGAAAACCCTTGTCAGAGCTGCGAAGACATCCTAGATCACGGAATGGCAAAACTTGGGCCCTTTTGGGGCTCCAGATGGCCCTGGACGGCCCTGATTTGGCCGCTGAGAGGCGCGTCATGTGTCGGCCAGCGCGCCGATCAGCGCCAGTACGCTGAACAAGATAAGCAACAAATGAGTGCCGCCCAAGACCGTCGTGATCTTTTCTATGATGCCGTCTCTTCCTTCGTACGCTCGTACCCAGCCAGTGAACGTTACCGCCGCTGCAATCCCTGTTAGAAGCGCCCACCCGATCGTCACCAGGGTAGGGTCATTCTTCCAATCCATGTAGGCGACTGCCGAATACCATGCGACGGGAGAAGCTAGAGCCCCATAGATGACCCGCAGTGCTTCCTTTGAGTTCTTAGAGACCCACAGCGAACCCTTCAAATCCCAATCCATAGAGGGCTCAGGCACCGCCGCACGTCCATGTCGGTCGAACGGCTTGCTGGTAGGAGTGCGCATCCCACTCGGCCCAGGGGGACCTTGCGTAGGTGTAGTCGGCGCCCTGGGGTAACGCCACGCGATAAAAGCCATGATGAAGCCAAGGACTCCGAAGGTCCCTCCCACGACCGCGGCGATCTTGGCTGCTGTGTCCAGTGGCCCCATGAGGGCAACGCTAGCCAGACCCTGACCCCCAAGGCGCCAGAACGTCTGCCTGTGGACAAGTCTGATCTGGCCTCTACCGTCCGTCGGACGTACTTTGGAACCATGACGCACTGGCATAACATCCTCGCCGGGGAGCCTGTAACTCTTGGAGAGATACCCCCTCGCCGAGCCCTTCGCCGGGGTCGTCGTGGGGCTCAAGGGTTACCTCTCGTCCCTGTGCCAAGGAGGGGTCCGTCTGTGGCGCGCAGTTCCTGGTTGGGGAGGCCGCTGGCGTAGTCGCGCCTGACCCGGTCGAGCGCGGTCAGGGCATGCTCAGGTGGTGGCGTTTGCTCGTCTCGCAAAACGTCCGTGCGCGCTCGGCGAGCCTTCCCGATCATCGCGACCGACCAGCCAGCATGGACGGCGGTGTCAACGTCGTCGATCTCGAAGGCGACGACGGGTGTCGCGCGCGGCGGTGGTTAGGCGGGACGTGAGGACATGCGGATGATGGCGTCCCCCTGAGCGAGGGCGTAGTTGACCGGCTGGACGGGAGGCAGGGCGCGGTCGGTGAAGACGATGCGTCGCTTCGGGTCCGCGTCTGCGCCGGTTTCTGGGCCCGCCACCGCAATGCTGTCCCCGCCGGACGCGTCGCTCAACTTTGCCGCGGCGTCACCCGCATCCAGATTCCGCAGGCCGGACTCGACCAAGAGCATCAACAATCGCCTGGTTCGCCTTGCCGTCCAATCCACGAGCCGCTCCGACCGCACCTGCCAGGTGTCCGGTCCGCGTCCGCGCCGCGGGGACCGGATCCGGCTGGTGGCCACCACCAGCGGGCCCCTGCACCCGCACGGGAGCCGGGCGCTTTGGGCACCGTCACCGACGACAGCCCGGGCACCATCCAAGTCCGGTGGGACAACAGCAGCACCCTTGGCCTGATCCCAGCCCCTGACCGGTTCGAGGTCATCAGTGGTTCTTGACCCGAAAGCGGCATTTGACTCATCCCGGGCCCCCGGTCCAGCCGCCCCGCTTCCGGGACAGGCACTTGGTTTGCTGTCCCTTCTGCGGATCACTACCGGCCCCACTCCGGGGGCGGCCGTAGGGAATCTAGGAAAATGCGCAGAAGGCCCTGGTAGTGACGTCATCGAACTCGACGTCTAAGCCAGATACCTGGGCACGAATGAGCCGCCAGCCAGCTCCGGAAGGGGGTCCGCTTCTGCATCCGTACAGCGTCGGGCCGCCTCTGCCGTAATGGCGTGGTTGCGCCATCGAACCGACAAGATCTAGATGACGTGGCCGGGTGTCCCAGACTGTGCACCTAGGGGTCCGAGGCGGGGCGTGATGGCGATCCAGCAGACCAAGTGGACGTCGTCTGAAGTGATGGGCGGGAGGGGTTGTGGTGCGTGCTGGCGTACCAGGCCGAGGCGGTCGGCGAGGTCCGCGACTTGGTCGACTCGATCGTGGGGGCTGCCCGGTTGGTTCATGGTGGCGCGGACGGTGCGGAGGATGCGGGGGCTGTAAGGTGCTTGGAGACGTTCGACAAGTTCATCTTGCCGGTCGCCTAGATGCTCGCCGTGGTGGCGCACGAGTTCCGCGGCGTCCCGCATGACCTTGGGGACCGGGCGTTGGAGATTGGCGGGGTCGGTGTTGTGCGTCCAGGCTTCGACGATGTGGGCCTTGGCGACCGCCCAGGCGTCGATGGCGGCCTGGTAGATCGCGTCGGGAAAGACGGCCGGGGTGTCAGGGCCGCCTGGGTCGGCTGCGGTGAGGCATGCCAAGGTGTCGTCGATGACGATGGGTGAGCCGTCATCGTCGGGTTCGACGGTCAGGTTGCGGGTGAGCGGGACGTAGCGGAACCAGGGTTTGGGGTGGTCGCCGATGCGTGCGCAGTAAACCAGGCCAGGCTGAGCGCCGGTGCGGACGAACCCGGAGCCGCTGCCCCAGGCCAATTCGAGGACCGTCCGGTGGGTCAGGGGGTTGTTGAGGTTGGTGGCCAGCTGGCGTCGGTACTCCTCACCGGACAGTGCGGAGGAGCCGCCTTCTTCGAGGAGGGTGGCGTCTTCGCGGCGGAGCCGGTCGATCTCGGTTCGGGTCTCGGTGATGCTGACGTCGCGGCCGGTGTAACCGGGAAGGACCTCGCCCACTCCAGTTGCCGCGGCAGCCTGTTTGAGTTTGCGCTGGAGTTTGTCCTCCAGGCCCAGCAGGCTCTCCAGGTGTCGGTCTGGGAAGAAGCAGCGCAGGTACACCTCGCGGTGGTGGGAGCCGATCCGGTCGATGCGTCCGTGCCGTTGGACCAGCCGCATCGGGTTCCAGGGCAGGTCGTAGTTGATGATGTGGCGGGCCTGCTGGAGGTTGACGCCCTCGGCGAGGACATCGGTGGCGATGATGAGGTCGTAGCGGTCCTCTTCGCTGTCGCCGCTGGCGGTGCGGGGGGCGAAACCGGCGATGACTTCGGCGCGTCCATGCCGGTCGGGACCTGAGGCGGTGGCGAGCCTGGAGCGGTAGCACGACAACCGGGGGTCGGTCTCCACCGCGGTTTGGAGTTGGCCGTGAATGTGTTCGACCGTGTCGGAGTAGTAGGAGAACACCAGGACCTTGCGTTTGTCCCGCTCGTCGTCTTCGGTGATGGACTGCTCTGCGGCCTGCTGGGCGATGGCGGCCAGTTCCTCAATCAGCGCGATGATCTTGGTGTCTGCGCTGGCGTGGTGCTGCTGGACCTGGTGGTGGAAGGACCTCAGCAGGTCACGGTCGGCGTGGACGGCTTGGCGTAGCGCGGTCACGTCGTAGTCGGCAGCGTCTTGGACACCGGCAAGCGTTTCGTCCTGGAGACCTTCGAGGAAGGCGTCCATCTCGTCGCTGTCGGAGGCCGACCATTCCCGCAGCGCGTCACCGGTCAACACCTTGCCGTGCTCCAGCGCGGACAGGAACTGCTCGTGGCTGGCGATCATCTTCTCCACGGTGCGCTGGAAGGCGTACGCCGAGGACTCGAAGCGTTTCAGCAGTGCTGAGCGCAGCAGGCCAGCGTTCTGCTGCTCGAACTGTTCCTCGGTGTCACTGGCGAGCCGGAACCTGGAAGGCACGTATCGGGCCAGGCTGAGGACCTCGCTGGGCGCGGTCAGGTTCACCGCCGATTCCGGGTCGTCGTCGGAATGGGCGCCCAGCGCGGTGGCGAGCTGGGCGAACAGTCCCGGTAGCGCCTCCTCCAGGTCGTAGTCGACCCGACGGACGCGCGGTGTCGGGAAGCTGATCTGACGGGCGACACCGTTGATGACGACGCGGTCGCCGGAGTAGTGGTGGCGGATGAATCGGCGGGTACGCCGCACCGCGACCCGGTCGATCACATCGAACAGGTGCTCGGGCGACAGTTCGTCCGGGTGCACGGCCATGGCCCGGTCGAAGTAACCCTTCAATGACGGAATCCCCGAGTCGGCGAACGCGGCGTCGTTGGTTACGAAGTAGGAGATCAGGTTGTAAAGGTCGTACAGGCTGTTGTTGACCGGTGTGGCGGTCAACAACATCAGCCTCTTGGGCACCGCTCCCTCGGTGAGGACCCGCAGCGCTTCGGCCCGCCGTGTGGAGGCATTGCGCAGTGCGTGCGCCTCGTCGATGACGATCAGCGCGTAATCGTCCAGCGGCTGCAGCGACGAGCCTACCCGCCCGGCGTCCGCCACCCCCGACACCAACTCGTCATGCGACACGACATCGGCCGGTAGGTTCCTCTCCCTCAGGAACGGCCGCCATGTCGAGTCCCGCAGCGTCGCTGGAGCGACCACCAGCGCCTTCTGCCGATTGATGATCACGGCCTCGTGGAGGATCTCGCCGGCGATGTAGGTCTTGCCTAACCCGACCTCATCGGCGACGATCACCCCGTTGAGGCGGTCCATGATCCGCTGCGCCCGCCAGACGCCATCGGTTTGGAACTCGGTCAACCCAAGCTGTGAGGCCCCGCGAGCCGCCGACTCGGCCTCCACTTCCGCGCCGTACAGCTCGTACAGCATCCGCAGGAACACATCCCACGGCCGGTGTGGGGTCCACCGCGCCTCATACAGCGCAGCCAGGTCGAACCGGACCGCGGCTTGCCACGCCTCTTCGAACCATTCGCGGACGGCGGCGACGGTGTCCGGCTGGTACTGGCCGAGGTTGAGTTCCTTGTTACGTGACAGGCCGGCGAAGGTGAAGTTGCTGGACCCTGAGATCACCCCGGGCATTGCGGTCTCCACGATGAACGCCTTGCCGTGCAGGAATCCCGCCTGGTAATGGCGCACTTGCACCCTGCCGGAACGCAGCCATCGCACCAGCCGGCGGGCCGACGAATCGGCGGCGCGGGTGAAACCAAGAAGGTCACGGCCGCGTCCCAGTGCTCGCGCATGCCCCTCGAGCGCCCGCCGTATCCGGACGCGGGATGCCTGACGTCCCACCCCTTCGGCCAGTGGCCGTTCCCGTGGCTGTGATTCCTCTGGTTCGGCGCCGAGCAGCAACCGCACCGATCCCGCCTGCTCCAACTCATCTGCGAGCAGCATGAAGCCGCCCGGGTTGAAGTACGCCGACGCGATTGCGATCACCGGTGGCTCCACCAGGTTTTGTCGCATCCCGGCGAGCAACGCGTTGATCGCATCGGCGACCGTCTGCCCTTGTTCGGGATGGTTGGTGGCGAAGGTCGACCGGAAGTCCTGCCAAGGGGTGGTGGTCATGCCGTCTCCGCCACCGAGTGGGATGCCCAACGGTCGTAGTGGTGCAGGGCCGCCGCCCGCCGGTCTTGGCGGTCCCAGCCACGGTGGAAGGTGGCGAAGACGTGTTCCAGGTCGGCTTGGCTCAGGCCGTACAGGTGGGCGACCACGGCGTCGAGTTCGGCGATGAGGCTGTAACGTTCGGCCGGGTCAGTCACTGAGGCGACGGGGACCTCTGCTTCGGCGGCCCAGTCGGCGTATCTGTGGTCGACCGCCGCGAGCCTGCCAGCGACGTGAACGACCCGCTGGCACAGCGCAGCGTCCGGGGCGAATTGCGGGATCGGTGCGGCCCGCATGAACTCGATGGTCACATGCGACTCCACCATTTGCCGGGCAAACCAATCGAAGGGAATGGCGGAGATGACGCCGAGGACGTAGGCCTGATGTTTGGCTCCTCCGTCCCGCCAGAAAAGGTAGAAGGCTTGGTGGGTGAGGATGGTCTGCGGTGGCACGAGAGCCGCCACGATGGTGCGGGTGTCGGTGGCCCGTGCCACATCCCGCCAGGCGATCCTGGGAGCCATGCACGGCAGCGTGTTCGGGTCGGCCGCCCAAGTCGTTGGCATCCGGTAGAAGGCTGACCTCCTCGTTCGGACCTGGTTGGCGCGAAGGGCTTGAAGAACGTCGGTGATGTGTGCGGGGTCTGCCCACGCGTACACGGTTCCCGTTTCGGGGTTCCATCGTTCGAAGGATTCGCCCTTGTAGACCGGCCATAGTCCGGGGGCGTGGTCGAACCGGAAGTGGTGCTTGTCGTCGGTGGCGTTGAGTTCGCGAAGTCCCCGGACCTGCCAGACCGGGCCCGGCCGGTCGAGCCGGGGATGTCCCCGGATGGTGAGGAAGACCCGGAGGGCATCGGCGTCGGGCGGCAGGGGGATCGCCGCCGGTTCCGACCAGTTCAGTAAGGCGTCGACCGAAAGTTCGTCGGCGGGGTTCACCGTTCCGGCATGGAAGCTGGCCAGGTCATGGAAGGGGCCGCGCAGCGGGAGCTGTCGTCCCGGTTCCGATGAACGATCTACGCGTAGGCTGACCAACCCGATGGTGTACTGCGGATGGACGTCATCGAACACCCACCGACCCGTGTTGGTGAGCGTGGTGAGGTCGGTGACCGTTCCCTCGCGGAGGACGACCTGTCGCCAATCGGCCATTCCGCTGGCTTCGAGTGCCTTGCGGGGAAGCACCACTCCGATGCGGCCGCCTTCGCGGGTCAGGTGCCACATGCGCCACGCGAACGCCTTGTACAGGTCGGGCCTGCCGGCTGTCAGACCTGGGTACGGCCCTTTCGCCAGGGCCGTCTTGACGAGTTGCATCGCGTCCGTCTGCCGCCGGTATTCCTGCGCGAGGTCGGGCCGCTCGCGGCGGATGCGTTCCATCTCCTGGTTGGCTCGGGCCTGGCTCAGGCTTCGCAAGCCAGGGAAGTGCGGCGCGTAGAACGAATGTTCTTCGACCTGGAGCTTTTCCCACGGCGGGTTACCGAGGAGCACATCGAATCCGGGCCGGTCCCTTAGGAAGACTTCGGGGAACCTCGCTGGCATGTGGGCGACCAGCATCTCCTCCATCCGGGTGCGGATGTCGGTGCTGTTGCCTTCCGTGATCGCCCGATCAGGGGTGGCGATGTTGGTGAGGAGCCCGAGGCGCACAGCGATGGCTGCGTTGAACAGGGCGGTGGCGTCCGTGGCTTCCGAGAGCGCCTCGTTGTAGGCGCGGGCGGCCGCGTGCACTTCTTGCTTGGTGGCTTCCGCTGTGCGGGCCACACGCGCCAGTCGGGTCCGTGCCGTTTCCAGGACATCACGGATGGGCTCGTCGAAGATGCTGATGGTGGCGCCACCAGTGTCCGGGTCTAGGACATCCAGCACTTCGTCGATGGTGCCGATGCCCGTCAGGCTGTTGCCCCGAACCAATCCGTGGTCCAACGAGGACATGGGCAGCCCGGGTATGAAGGTGTGGATCCACACTGCCAGCCGAGCCAGTTCGACTGCCATCAGGTTCAGATCCAGGCCGTAGATGCATCGGCGGGCAACCTGGCGGCGCAGGAGCGTGGACCACTCGATCTCCACATCGCCCGCTTGATCGCCGAGAGCGTCGCGAGCGGCGTTGCCCAAACGGGTCAGCTCGTCGTGGACTGTGGGGATGGGGTGCTCGGTCACGAAAGAGGTGAATCGGATGGCGATCCGGTCGATTGCGGCGACCAGGAAGTGCCCCGACCCCATGGCAAGGTCCGCGACCCGGAAGTCAAAGAAGGCGTCGGCTGCTGCGGCTTCGTCACCGGCGTCCAAGAAGGCACGGACCCTGTCCAGGTGGTCGGCGAGCGCGGGTTCCAACGCATGGTCCAGCAGGTGGTCCACGGCAAACGGCTTGGTGAAGTAGGAGCCGGTCGACTTACGCACGCCCGACTTGTTGTGGGGATACACCTGTCCGGCGGGAACCTCGACGGTGTCACCGTCTCCAGCAGGCACGTACTTGCCCTTGGTGTCGACCGTGAGCGCTGTCGGGGCCAGGGACAGCGACGACTCCAAGAGCCCCTCATAGATGGTGCCGAACTCCCGCACGGAGAGCGACCGGAAGTCCACCGGCCCTTGCGTGCCGTCCTCACCACTGTCTACCAGCAGCGCCCGCAGCGCGGGCCCGAACTCGGCATCGGTCAGTCGGAGGTCGGTCAGTGCGGTGCCAGACGGATTGCGTTGCTGATCATGGGAGAACAGGCCACCGTTGTAGGCAGGAACATCCCATCCGCGGTTGCCTTCATCGACTGCACGCCACACGGTGAGGATGTCGTCCCACAACGATGTTGCGGCTGGATCGAACCGCGGGTCGGGTTCGGCTGCGAACTCCTGGGCCAGCGTCTTGACCGCGTGGCGGCTATAGCGGGGGTTGCGCCCGTAGGGCAGCAGGTCGCGGTCCTCGGCGTAGGCAAGGAACAGCAACCGAAACAGGATGAGCAAGGTGCGATGGTAGGCCTCCTCCAACTCGTTCTCGGAGGTGGCGCCCATCCGGCCGGCGATCGCGACCGCCAAGCCTGGGACGACGTCGTGGTAAATCCGTTCCCGCAGGCGAGTACCCAGGTCGGCGGCGAAGTTCGCCGACGCCGACAGGATCTGGTCGATGGTACCGCCGAGCTTTAGCGCTGCCGGTGAGAAGAACAACTGCAGGTACCCGGCGTCCTCCGGCGGCAGAAGCGCCAGATCCAGTTCGGCATAAGTCTCGCTCGGGCTCTTCCGGCCAACCCCGATATTGGGTTCGGCGGGGTGAATGCGGATCTGGGGACCCCGCAACACGATCACCCACCGGATGTTCTCGCGTTCGGCCAGCCATCTAGCGTGCGCGACGGGCGACTGCGAGCCGAAGCGGGCGCCCGGCCGATCAAACAGCTCGCTGTCGTCCAGCAGAACAGCTATCGCCCGCGATGTCCCCTCGTCCGCGAGCAGGAGCGCGTCCGAGCCGCGCGGCACAGTGGAATGGCCGAGCGCCCGGATCAGCTCCAATCCGGTCATTCCGAGAAGCGGCGTGCCCGCCTGGCAGGCCTGCGGCCAATCACCTCGCTGCGGTACTCCTTGGCGCAGTTCGTGGGTGGCGAACAGGCCCCGGTTCACTAACCCAGGTGTGAGCTGGTCCTTGATGCCGGCGAGCAGCCGTTCCAGCGTTCGTGCTGCAGCATGCCGGTTCGGTTCGGCAAGGGCTACGGCACAGATCCGCTCCACACGGGGTCGCCTAGCCCGCCGGCGGCGACCGCCCCGCCGGTTCTGGAGGTGAGGCGCGCGGGGGACGGGACCGACTCGGCGCCGCACTCGCTCCGAACCCGACGATGATGGGGTCCCATCGAACTTCGGAGGTGTAGGCCGCAAACCCTGAGCGCGGCTAGGATGAGCAGGGCCTCTCCTTCCACCGGGTGGTGCCTGGCCCGCTCGATATCGCTCTCTTCCTAAGGGACTGGTTCATGACCGATGGACAGGTCGTGGATGTCTACACCGATGGGGCGTGCTTGCCCAATCCAGGCCCCGGCGGCTGGGGCACGCTTCTGGAGTACGGCGATCAGACGATGGAGCTCCTCACGACGCGCGCGGATCGAGGCTCAGGGAGTCTCCGTCTGGTCCGTGGGCGCATGCGGCCGGGATAGCCACTGTGCGGTCTGCAGGTCGGTGATCAACACATTGACCCAACCGCCCAGCAGCGCCGCCTTGATAGCGGTGTGCTTTCGGGCACCGCCGGCGACTCCGATCCGGCGGGGTATCCGCAGGAGCGTCGCCGCGTCGATGCCCAGGACCCGTTCGTCCAGCGGAGTCGGCAAGTGGCTGCCGCGTTCGTCGAAGAAGCGCATGCACACATCGCCGACCGCGCCGGCTGCTAGCAGGTCGGGCAGTTCGTTTTCGTCGAAGGCGTTGCCGCTTTCTCGCAGCAGCGGGGAAGGGTTGATACTACCGATGCCAACGAGCGCCATGGTGAGGTCCCCGCACGCCTTCAGCACCGATTCGATGTTGGGTTCGGTGACGATCATCTGGCGCATGTCGCTAGAGGCCAGCAGGCCGGGTGCAGGCAAGTAGACGGGAGTGGCGCCGGTAAGGTGGGCCAGGCCGCCGGTGATTCGGCTCGCGAGGCTCTGGGCGGTGACGTTGCCGAAGCCGCCCAGCATCTGCACGACCTTGTCGGCCACCGCATGGGGCTTGGGATTCATCGACTCCACGGTCGCCAAGAGGGCCGAGCTCCAGGAGGAGACTCCGATCCGCTCCCCGCCCAGCAGTGTGGTCTCAAGATAAACAGCCGCCGCCGCGCCGAGGGCGCGCTGAAGCTGCTTCTCGTCGGCGTGCTCGTCACTGTCGGCGATGACGACCTCGGACAGACCGAAGGTCTGTTCGATCTTCTCTTCGACCTCGGCGTGCACTCCGCGGGGAATGACGACCGTGGTGCGCACGATGCCCAGATCGACGGCACGTTTGAGCAGACGCGACACCCGCGGTTGCGAGATGTGCAGTTGCTGTGCGATCTGGGGCTGGCGCACACCGTGTTCGTGGTACATCCTGGCGACCTTGGTCAGCAGCCGTATCTGGTCGGACGCAAGTGAACCGAGAGCAGACAAGCCGGGCTCCTCCGGGCCGTCCACCATGAATCGCGCTCCTTTTATGTGCCGGCGTGCGTGGTGCCCGCAGGCGACACGCACTTCCGGCGAGAATACCTATTCGGTCCCCGTTACCCATTCCATGATCCTTAGCTGGGCAGTGATCGCCAGGCGTGGCCGCGGGAATGGTCTCCGAGTTGTGGACGAACTCTCTGCTTGGTTGTTGGGAACCGCTTGCCGTGGGGTCGTCCTCTATCAGGGGAGCCGCAGCCAGATCATGGGTTCTGCAGGATGGTTCGAGCGGTATCGACGTCGGTGATGAGGATGTTGATCCAGCCACCGCGGGCGGCGCCCCTGATCGCGGCCACCTTTGGTTCGCCGCCTGCGACACCGATCCGGCGGTCGATGGCGCGGAGCTGGTCGGGGTCGATGCCGATGATCCGCTCGTCGAAATCGGCGTTGACGGGGCGTCCTTCGGCATCGAAATAGCGGGTGCAGACGTCGCCGACGGCGCCGAGTTTTTCCAGCTGGCGTTGGTCGTCGGGCGCGATGGCGTTGCCAGATCGTCGTAGCAGCGGGGAGGGTTCCAAGGCGCCGATGCCGACCAGGGCGAGCGTGAGGCGCGACCATGTTCGCATCACTTCGGCGATGGCGGGCTCCTGGGAGAGGAGGTCGCGAAGTTCACGGCTGTGGACCAGGGCGGCGGATGGGGCGAAGACGGGGCGGGCTCCGGTCAGCTCGGCGAGGCGGCTGGTGAGCCGCGTGGCGTGGAGCTGGACCTCGGGGCTGCCCGAGCCACCGACGATCTGGACGATCTCCTCGGCGACGGAGTTGGTCTTGGCGCGCATGACGTTCACCGACTCCAGGAGTGTGGCGCTCCAGGAGGAGATGCCGATGATGTCCCCGCCCTTGAGGGTGGCATCGAGGTAGGTGGCGGTGGCCGCGGCGAGCGCGGGGATGACGTCCGTGCCCGCGCCACCGGCGTCGGCAATGACCGCGTCACGCAGCCCGTACTGCGCGATGAGGGCGTCTTCCAGTTCGGCGTGGACACCGTCCGGTGAGACGACCACGGTGCGTACCACGCCACGGTCGACGGCCTCTTTGAGCAGGCGGGACACCCGGGCCTGGGACATGTGGAGCTGGGCCGCGATCTCCGGCTGCCGGAGTCCTCGTTCGTGGTACATGCGCGCTACCTTGACCAGCAGCCTGAGGTGGTCTGGGCTGGGAGTCGATGCGGTCACCACGGATCTGTCCTGTCTCCTTTGCGGCCGCTGGGCGTCCGGCTTCATGGTAAGCGGTGCTCTGGCCAGGGGCGAGACGCCGACACCGATGCCGCGCCCCTGGCCGGATCGCGTCAGAGCCTGGCGAACAGGCCGTACTGGTCGGCGTTCTGCTTGGTGATGAGTTCGCAGTTGATGGATTGCTTCTCCGGCTGGCCGGTCGAGCCTGTCTTGATGAACTTGTCGGCCTGCTCGACGGCCCGCTGGGCGCCGAGCACGGCGGGCTGCAACGCGGTGGCGTGCATCGTGCCCGCCTTGATCTGCGCGATCGCGTCGGGGCTGCCGTCGAAGCCGACGACGACCACGTTGGTCTTCTGGGCGGCCTTGAGCGCGGCGACCGCACCGAGGGCCATGGTGTCGTTGCCCGCGATGACGCCCTGGATGTTGGAGTTGCGCTGAAGAATGGTCTCCAGCTTGTCGAAGGCCTCCTTCTGTTCCCAGTTGGCCGTCTGCTGGGCGACGCGCTTCATGTCGGGGTACTGGGACAGGACGTCGTTGAAACCCTTGGAGCGAACTCCGGCGTTGGTGTCGGACTCCTTACCGGTCAGCTCGACGTAGTTGCCCTTTTCCTTCATCGCCTTGGCGAATTCCTGTGCGGCGAGCTGGGCGCCCTGAGCGTTGTTGGAGACGATCTGCGCCTTGGCGACACCGGTTTTGTTGATCTCGCGGTCGATGAGGAAGACAGGGATGTCGGCGTTCGTGGCCTTCTGGATGGGGCCGATCGAGGCGTCGGCGCCCGCGTTGTCCAGGATGATCGCGGCGGCCTTGCGGGAGATCGCGGCGTCGATGAGTTCGCTTTGCTTGTTCGGGTCGTCGTCGTGGGAGGCCACCGAGGTCTGGTAGCCGAGGCTCTCGGCCTTCTTCTTGGCGGCGTCGCCTTCGGCCTTGAAGAAGGGGTTGTCAGGCGAGGGGATGATGATCGCGATCAGGTTGCTCTTCTTCTCGCTGCCGGGGTCGTCGGACGAGCCGCAGGCGGTCAGTGCCAGCACTCCCGCGGTGAGGGCCGCGAGGGCCCGGGTGATGAGACGGTGGTTGGGGTGGGACATCTTTGCCTCCAGGAGAGGGGTGCGCCCCGCGAAGGGCGCGGTAGGGGCGAGCGCGGAAGCCGGGTAGGGGACGCGGCCGGTCGCGACGATGGGGGTGGGAGGGATGCCGGTGAGCGGCGCCGGTCAGGGACCGGCCAGGTCCAGGGCCGGCTTCGGGTCAGGGCCGGCTTGTCAGGTGGAGGGCGTGCTGGCGCCGGTTCGGGGCTGTTCGGTGTCCTTTCCTGAGCTGGCGGTATCGTCCTTGGCCGCCACCGCGACGGCGGAGGCGGCGGCTCCCCGGCGCTGGAAACGCCGCTGGCTCTGGTCGAGGATGACCGCGACGACGATCACGGTGCCCTTGATGAAGATCTGCCAGAACGTCGAGACGCCGAGGATGACCAGGCCGTCGGCCAGGAATCCGATGACGAACGCGCCGACCAGGGTGCCGCGGACGGTGCCGCGGCCTCCGGACAGGGCCGCGCCGCCGATCACGACCGCGGCGATCGCGTTCAGCTCGAAGGTGTCGCCGGCCTGGGGTGCCGCGGAGGTCAGTTCCGAGGCGATGATGACGCCGGCCATCGCGGCGCACCCGCCCGAGACCATGTAGACGATGGTCTTGACCCGCTGGACGGGTACCCCGGTCAGCTCGGTGGCGCGTTCGTTGCCGCCGGTGGCGTACAGCCAGCGGCCGAACGGGGTGGAGCGCAGCAGCACGGCGATGACGACCGCGAGAGCGATCATGATCCAGATCGCGACGGGCAGCCCGAGGGGCCGTCCGGAGCCGATCCAGCCGAAGCCGGTGTTATGGGTGTCGGGATGCCCGGCCAGGTTGGGGTAGGTGGTGCCGTTGGAGATCAGCAGGGCGGCGCCACGGGCGACGTAGAGCATGCCGAGGGTCGCGATGAACGGCGCGACGTTCAGCCGGGTGATCAGGATGCCGTTGACCGTGCCGACGAGCGTGCCGACGGCTACGCACAGCACCACGACGGCCCAGACGGGCGGGTAGGCGATGGTGCCCAGGAAGCTCAGGTGGAGACCCTGGAGCAGCTCGCCCGCGATGACGCCTGACAGCCCCACGATGGAGCCGACCGACAGGTCGATCCCGCCCTTGAGGATGACCAGCAGCATGCCGAGCGCGAGCACGGCGTTGATCGCGACATGCTTGGTCATGGTGATGAGGTTGTCGAGGGTGAGGAAGGAGTCGGACATGAGGCTGAACACGACGATCAAAACGGCGAGCGCGATGAACGCCCGCAGTTCGAAGATCGAGTTCAGCCTCCTGAGGCGGCGGGCCTCGGCGGCCGCTTGGCGGCGCTGCCGGGCGAGGGACGCGGTGTCCTGGGTCAGGGTGTCGGTCATATCACGCCTCTTGATCGCTGTCGGCGCCGTCGGCCAGGCTCATCAGCCGGTCACGGGTGATCTCGCCCGCGCTCAGGTCGGCGACCAGGCGACCGCGGACCATCACCAGCAGGCGGTCGGGGATGTGCAGAGCCTCTTCGGTCTCCGAGGTGGTGAAGAGGACGGCCAGGCCCCGTTCGGCCTGCCGGGACATCAACTCGAACACGTCGGCCTTGGCGGCCACGTCCACTCCGCGGGACGGCTCGTCGAGCAGCAGCACGCGCGGTCCGGTCATCAGGGCCTTACCGATGACGACCTTCTGCTGGTTGCCGCCGCTGAGTGAGTCGATGGGCGCGTCGGGCCCCTCGGTCTTGACGGTCACATCCTTGATCATGGAGTGGACGGCCGCGCGCTCGGCGGAGCGGCTCACCATCAGTCCCCGGACGAATCGGGTCAGCGAGGGCAGGGACAGGTTGTGGCCGACGCTCATCGTGTGGATGAGGCCGTCGCGCTGGCGGTCCTCGGGTACCAGCGTCAGCCCGGTCCGGATCCGCTGCCGGACGCCGCCGCGGACAGGCTCGCCGTCGAGGAGTACCTCTCCTGACGCGGCGGGCAACCGTCCGGCCAGGCACTCCAGCAACTCGGTGCGGCCGCTGCCCATGAGGCCGTAGATGCCGACCGTCTCGCCGGCGCGGACATGCAGGGAGACACTGTCGGCGGCGAGGCGGTCGGGGTTGGCGGGGTCGGCGACCGACAGGTCCGCGGTCTCCAGTACGACCGGTCCGGGTTCGGCGTCGCGTTCGGGGAACAGTTCGTCCTGCTCGCGTCCGACCATGTTGTGTACCACCCAGGCTAGGTCGACGTCGGCCGCCGCGGCGGTGGCGACCAGCGCGCCGTCGCGCAGGATGGCCACGTCGTCGGCGATCTCCAGCGCCTCCTCGAGATGGTGGGAGATGTAGATGATCGCCACGCCCGCGGCGGTCAGCTCATCGATGACCTGGAAGAGCACCTCGATCTCGGGGGCGCTGAGCGCCGAGGTGGGCTCGTCCATGATCAGGATGCGGGCCTCCTGCAGGAGCGCGCGGGCGATCTCGACCAGTTGCTGCTGGCCGAGCCGCAACTCGCTGACCTGCTGCCTGGGGTCGAGTTCCTCGCCCAGCCTCTCCAGGACGCCGATGGCGAGGGTCTGCTGGGCGGCGCCGTCGATCAGGACGCCGTGGCGGGTGCGTTCGCGGCCGAGGAACAGGTTGTCCTGGATGCTGAGGTTCGGGCACAGGCTCAGCTCCTGATGGATGATCGATATGCCCTGGTCGGCGGCCTCGCGTGGGCTGGCGAACGCGACGGCCTCCCCGTCGAGCTCGACCTGTCCGGTGGTGGGCGACTCCACCGCGCTGAGGATCTTCATCAGGGTCGACTTGCCGGCGCCGTTCTCGCCGAACAGGGCCATGACCCGGCCAGGGGCGATGTCCAGGCTGACGCCCTTGAGGGCCTGGGTGCCGCCGTACACCTTGGTGACGTTCATCGCACGCAGGATCGGCGGGACCGGGGCCGCGGCCATGATGGGGCGTTCGGTCACGGCGGTCACGACGCCGCCTTGATCGAGATCGGCGTGACCGTGAGCAGGTCGGCGGTCAACGGTGTCATGGCGCCGACGACGGTGATCTTCTTGCCGTCCAGGGCGGCGGCGTCGAGCGAGGCCAGCACCCTGGCCTTCACCTGCTCGTTGAGGGCGGTGGCTGCGTCGGCGTAGTCGACCTGGTTGGTGAACTGGCCGAACTTGATGAAGCCGACGGCGTCGCGCAAGGCGGTGCCGTTGACCGCGGGGCCGACCTGCACGGCGACGCGAGCATCGTCGGCTCCGGGCACTTCGACCCGCAGCAGGCCCCCGTTCACCTCGCCCGCTGTCCCGGTCAGGGTGACGGCATAGCTGTATGGGCCGGTGCCTTCCCGGTTGCCGTACCGTTGCCCCGCCGCCTCGGTGCCAGCGGCGATGGCCTTGTGCAGCGTGACAATGTCGACGGCCTTCTTTTCGATGGTGGGCACGACCTTTGAGGCGTAGGTCGCGGCGCCGTAGGCGGCTGCATTGAACTTCTGGCTCTCGCCCGCTTGGGGGGCCTGGTCTGAGCGGTAGGTGGTGTCGGCGAGGATGAGGACGACGAGCACGACCAGGGCGATGAGGGCACCTCTACCGAGGGTGAGCCGGCCGAGCATGCGGGAGGCGTTCACTCTTGCCCGCGGTTCCTGGGCTGCTGTCATCGCGTTCCCTCCTGTGGGGGTACGCCGAGACCACGGGCGGCCTCGAGGCGCTGGTGCCATCGGGCGGCGGCGATGCCGCGCCGCTTGTCGTCCCACGACGGTGTGAAGGCCTCCAGCCCTCTGTCGGCCCGCTGTTCCAGGTCCGCGGTGCTCCACCAGTCCAGGGCCAGGCCCGCCAGGGCGCCAGCACCGGCGGCGGACAATTGGGGGTGGCGCGTCCTGGCGACCTCGACTCCAGAGAGATCGGCCTGGAGTTGCATCAACGCGGCGCTGCGGGTGAGGCCGCCATCGGCGACGACCCGACTGAGGCCGGTGAAGGCTTTGAGGACGTCGTCAACCTGGTGGGCGATGGACTCGAACGCGGCGCGGGCGAGCTGGCCGCGCCCAGTACCGAAGTCGAAACCGGCGAGGACCGGGACCGCGCGGGAGTCCCACCAGGGCGCGCCGAGCCCGCCGAACGCGGGCACCAGCGTGACATCACCTGCCTCGTTGTCCTCGGCCAGGCTCACCACCTGGTCGGGTGACAGGTCGAGCAGCTCGGCAAGCCAGGTCAGGGTGCGTCCGCTGGAACGGATGTTGGCCTCATGGGCGAAGGTCGGCCGGTTGCCGAGGGACCAGGCGATGGTGTCGCATACTCCCCCGGCCGCGCCCGGTGCGCCGGCGACGGTCATCACCGACGAGCCGGTGCCATAGGTGGCCTTGACGACGCCCCGCCGCCAGCCTGCGTGGGCGAACAGCGCAGCGTGCGAATCGCCCAGGACGGCCAGAACCGGGACACCGGCGGGCAGCGGGGACAGCAGTCTGCCGGTCGTACCGAACGGACCGGTTGAGGCAACGACCTCGGGAAGGGCGGCGCGCGGGATATCGAACAGCTCCAGCAGCTCCGGATCCCAGTCCCCGGTTCTGAGATCGAGCAGCTGGGTTCGGGAGGCGTTGCCGATCTCGGTGGCGAACACACCGGTGAGACAGGACAGCAGCCAGGCGTCGACGGTACCGATGCGCAGCTCACCGCGCCCCGCCCGGCCCTGGCCGGGATCGTACTCGTCGAGCAGGGCCGCCATCTTCAGCGCCGAGAACATCGGGTCGAGCGGAAGGCCAGTGCGGTGACGGACCAGCTCGGCGTGGCCTGCGCCGGTCAGCTCGGCGGCCCGTGCCGCACCCCGCTGGTCCTGCCAGCTGACCAAGGGGGCCGCCGGTTTGCCGGTCGTGCTCTCCCAGAGCACCACCGACTCTCGCTGCGTACTCAACCCGATTCCGGCGACCGAGGTCGGGGCGACCTGCGCCAGGCAAGCCGCGATTGCGGCCTGGACGCTCTCCAGCAGTTCCACGGCGTCCTGCTCGACCCGCCCGGGGCCCGGGTGGCGTATCCCGACAGGCGTGCTCGCTTGGGCGGCGACCTCGCCCGCGGGGTCGACCAGGAGCGCCTTGGTGGCGCTGGTGCCCTGGTCGACGGCGAGGACAAATGACTCCATCAGGCCCGTCCCAAAGCCTCGCGAACGGCCTGGGCGATGCCGGCGGCATTCAGGCCGAAGTGGTCGAGCAGGAACTGGGTGCTGCCGGTCGGCGCGAAGGCGGGAACTCCCAGCATCCGGACCGGGACGGGTCGGTGCTCGGCGACGACTTTGGCCACAGCGGCGCCCAGGCCACCGGACACCAGCCCCTCCTCCACCGTAACGACCGTCCCAGTCTCCCCGGCGGCGACGACCTCCGCGACGTCGAGCGGTTCGACGAAGGTCATGTTGACCACGCGCGCGGAAATGCCGTCGGCGCGCAACAGCTCCGCACTCTCCAGCGCGCGGGACACCATGGTTCCGATCGCGATGAGCGTGACGTCCCCGCCCTCGCGCAGCCGGGTGGCGCGGCCGGTCTGGAACGGGGCGCCGCTAGGGGTGACCGCCGGGACCTTGAACCGCGGGATGCGCAGATAAGAGGGCCTGCCGCACGCGGCGGCCCAGCGCACCGCGCTGCGGGTCTCCAACGGGTCGGCGGGCACCACGACCTGGAGACCAGACACGGCCCGCATCCAGGACAGGTCTTCAATGGAGTGGTGGGTCGGGCCGAGTTCGCCGTAGGCCATGCCCGGGCTCTGACCGCACAACACCACGTGCCGGTCGCTGTAGGCGATGTCGGCCTTGATCTGCTCCAAGGCCCGGCCCGTGAGGAACGGCGCAGCGGCCGACACGAACGGGACGAAACCGGCGTTGGCCAGGCCGGCGGCCACGCCGACCAGGTCCTGCTCGGCGATCCCGACGTTGACGAGCCGGTCGGGGAACTCCTCGCGGAACCTCACCAGGTTGCTCGACCCCACCGAGTCATTGCACACCGCCACGATCCGGTCGTCGGCGCGCGCCAGAATCGCCAACTCGTCGGCGAAGTCGGCGCGGCAGTCGAAGGTGGGCAGCGGCTCGGCGACCGCGGTCATCGAGCCAGCTCTTCGAGCGCGAGGCGGACCTGCTCGTCAGTGGGCACCTTGTGGTGCCACTCGACCCGGTCTTCCATGAACGACACTCCCCTGCCCTTGATCGTGTTGGCGACGACGGCCACGGGACGCCCGGTCGTGGAGGGCCCGAACGCCCGAATGATCGCCGCGTGGTCGTGACCGTCGATCACGCGCGTCTCCCAGCCGAAGCTGCGCCACTTGGCGTCCAGCGGTTCCAGGCGCTTGGTGTCCTCGGTGCGCGCACCCTGCTGGAGCCGGTTGCGGTCGACCACGGCGGTGAGGTTGGCCAAGCCGTAGTGGGCCGCGGTCATCGCCGCCTCCCAGTTACTGCCCTCCTGCAACTCTCCGTCACCCAGGATGACCAGGGTGCGCCATGCTTCCCCGCGCAAGTGGGCGCCGAGCGCGCAGCCGACGGCGACGGGGAACCCATGGCCCAGGGGGCCGGTGCTGGTCTCCACACCCGGAACCTTGACCCGGCTGGGGTGGCCGTTCAGCGGCGACAGCGGCGCCATGAACTCCTTCAGCCGCTCGCGCGGGAAGAACCCACACGAGGCCAGCGCGGAGTACAGCGCGGCGGCACAGTGCCCCTTACTCAGCACGAGCCGGTCGCGGAGCGGATTGTCGGGGATCCACGGGTCGAGTTTCAGCGTGCCCCACATCGCGGTCACCAGCAGGTCGGTCACCGACAGGTCACCGCCGACGTGCCCCATTCTGGCCGCCTGGATCGTGGTCAGGATGTCCCGCCGGATCCTGGTGGAGATCTCGGCCAGTTCAGGCGCGGCGTCGGCGGGCGAGGCGGCACGCAACCGCGCGCTGCGCTCCAGATAGTGCGCGGCCGCGGCCTCGTCCAGGCTGAGCGGGTCCGGAGTGACGGCCACAGCGGTCACGCGGACTCACTCTCCGCGAGCGCCCGGAACAGGGCCCGCTTAGCGATGCGCTGGGCGCCGAGGGCGTCCTGGGCAGCCTGCGCCTCGGCCAGTTCCTTACGATCGAGGTAACCCAGAGCCTGGTGGAACGCCTTCATCGTCCGGATACCGGCGCGGGCCGCCTCGACGCTGTCCTCCCGGAACGGGAACTGGTCCAGCTGCCAGACACCGCTCCAGCCAGCATCGTGCAACGCGAAGAAGAACTCGAAGGTCTCCAGAAGGTGCACCGACCCGACGACCATGTCGTCGTCCCAGCCACGGAAGTTGTCATTGACATCGATGGCGAACAGCTTGTCCCGCGCGATCGCCATCCGCGCCGACTCGGCCGGTGTCTCTCCTCCATACAGCGCGTGACCGAAGTCCAGCAGCACACCCACGTTGTCGACGCCCATGTCCTCGATGGCCAGCAGCGTCCGCGCCACCGAGGAGAAGACCATCCGGTTGCGGGGCTCACGCGGCTTGTACTCGATGGCGAATCGCAGATCGGGGAACGCCAGTGCCAGCTCCCGAACGGCACCGACTGACTTGTCCCACAGGTCGATGTAGTCGGCCTGGAAGGGATAGTCGAAGCCGTCCTGCCCCGGCCACAGCTTCACATAGTCGACACCCAGCTCCCGCCCGACCTCGGCGGACGCGGCGACCAGGTCCACGGCCGCGCGCCGCACCGCCGGGTCGGGGTTGGTGAACCCGCCCTTGGCGAACGTGCCGGTGTAGATCTCCGGCGTCACCGCGATGGCCCGCAGGTCCTGCGCCGCCAGGGCGTCCTTCACCTCGCCGGTGCCTATACCGGCGGAAGCGGGCGGGAAGGGCCAGTTGAGGTCGACCACCGACAGATCCTCCACCTGACCCGCGAGCCGGATCCCGTCCAGGACCGTCCGGGGCTCTCCGTAGCCATCGGTGGCGTACCGGTCGACGTAGGTGGCGAAGTGCCAGATACCGGCTCCGAACACCGGGCCGCCACCGTCGTGAATTTCTATGCGGTCTCGATCAGACATGCAAGCACCGTAAGTGGGTGCGAAATCACGTGTCAAGGAAAGCGGCGTACCGGATCGCGCGCGACATCAGGCCGACCGGTGGCGACGGCACGGGCATCACGGGCGCGCGGCTCCCTTCCGGCCCACGAACCCCGCTAGCATGAATATAAATTCATGCTTGAATCCATTCTCCCGGGCTCTTAGTGTTCAGCTCACCCGGCACCGAGACACAGGTCACATCGCGTCCCGCCGGGTGTCCTAGGCGCAAAGACAGGAGAACCCTATGAGGTTCAACCGATCCACTCGGACCAGGCCAGCGCTGGGCTCCTCGGCAGGCATCGTGCTCGCCGCCTCAGCCATCACCGT
Source organism: Actinomadura sp. SCN-SB (assembly GCF_043906805.1). NCBI lineage: Bacteria > Bacillati > Actinomycetota > Actinomycetes > Streptosporangiales > Thermomonosporaceae > Actinomadura > Actinomadura sp. SCN-SB. Next base: position 74,427 of record NZ_JBIMPP010000034.1, read on the forward strand.
CCTCAGCGCAGGCACGGCAAGTGCGACGGACATCCCCGTCCGGAGCGTGGCACTCCCCACTGCCACCGTGACGCTGCGGGTGGGCGAGTCGGCGACCCTCCAGCCGACCGTCGCGCCCGAGAACGCCACCGATCAGACACTCGACTTCAGCTCCGCCGACGCCCGAGTCGCCTACGTGGTCGGCCCCAAGGTCGTCGGTTACACCCCGGGCCGGACCACCGTCACGGCCAAGGCCACCGACGGCAGCGGCGCGACCGCCCGCATCAAGATCAAGATTCTGCCACTCGGCAACGGCTACACGCCCAAGCGACCCCGGATCATCGTCATGCAGGACGGCGAGGTCGACGATATGGCCTCGTTCACGCGGCTGCTCTACTACAGCAACGAGCTCGACATCGCCTCGATCGTCTACACCAGTTCCAGGTTCCACTACAAGGGCGACCTCGAAACCGGCGGCACCGTCCCGCCGCACCGGTGGACGGGCACCGAATGGCTCAATCGCCAGATCGACCTGTACGGCAAGCTGTATCCCAAGCTGCGCAACCACGCCGCCGGCTACCCGAACCCCGACCGGCTCCGCAAGGTCTACAAGATCGGCAACATCGACAACGTCGGTGAGATGACCAAGGTCACCGAGGGCTCGGAGGCGATCAGGAAGATCCTCCTCGACAACAACCCCGAGCCCGTCCACGCCCAGGCATGGGGCGGCACCAACACCCTGGCGCGCGCCTTGAAGTCGATCCAGGAACAGTACTCGGGCACCAAGCACTGGGCCGCCGTCCAAGCCAAGATCAACAAAAAGCTCGTGATCTACAACATCCTGACCCAGGACAGCACCTTGACCGCCTACATCAAGCCGACCTGGCCGGGCGTCCGGGTCATCGACAACCTCGACCAGTTCTGGGGCTTCGCCTACTCCTGGCCCAACTCGGTACCGCCAGACCAGAAGAGCTACCTGCAAGGTCCCTACATGCGGGAGAACTTCCTGATCGGCAGGGGCGACCTGCTCGGCACCGAATACCGCACCTACAAGGACAACAAGCCGATCCCCGGAGATCCGGACTACAACAACTGGGACCCGACCCAGTACCCCCAGTACGGACTCAACGACTTCATCTCCGAGGGAGACTCTCCCTCCTTCATGTGGCTGTTCGACTTCAACGGGCTACGTGCGTCCGACGACCCGACCTACGGCGGGTGGGGCGGCAGGTTCGCCAAGAACGCCACCGGCCCCGGATGGACCGACACCGGGGACCCGTCCTACCCCGGAGCCACCAGCCCCCGCGCCGCACGGCGACTGGCCCTGACCCGCTGGGTCGCCGACATTCAAAATGACTTCGCCACCCGAGCCAAGTGGGGCGTCACCAGCGACTACGACGATGCCAACCACAACCCCCGGGCCCACGTGCGCGAGGGCCTGACCCTGACCATGAAGCCGGGCCAGTCAGCCAAGCTGCACGCCAGCGCCACCGACCCCGACCGCGACGCCCTCACCTACAACTGGTGGGAGTACGCCGACGCCGACACCTACGCGGGCACGGCGATCCCCATCACCAACGCGGACACCCTTACGCCGACCTTCGCCGTCCCCGCCGACGCCAAGCCGGGCGACACGATCCACCTCATCTTGCAGGTCTCCGACAACGGCACCCCCAAGCTGACCCACTACCAGCGCGTGGTGGTCACCGTGGCGGCGCACTGACCTCACCCCACGGGGGCGGTGCCAGACGCGGCGCCGCCCCCGCGTGCCGACGAGCCCGTGTGCCGACGATCTCCGGCCGTACCCAGCTCATTCCGTCGCACTGGGAAGCTGCTCGTCACGGCGGCGGTGACTGACCAAGTCGGCGATGCTCACCAGAGTCAGGCCGTGCACGTCGGCGAAGCGGCGCAGGTCAGGAAGACGCTGCATGGTGCCATCGTCATTGACGAGCTCACACAGGACGCCCGCGGGTCGTAGACCTGCCAGCCGCACCAGATCGATCGCCGCCTCAGTGTGGCCGGGGCGTTCCAGCGTACCGCCAGGCCGGGTCCGCAGCGGCACGACATGACCGGGCCGCAGCAGATCATCGGGCCGGGTGCCCGGGTCGGCCAGCAGCCGGATAGTACGGGCCCGATCCGCGGCCGAGATCCCGGTGTCGATGCCCTCCCGCGCGTCCACCGTCACCGTGTACGCCGTCCCTCGGGGGCATTCGTTGACCGCATGCATCGGCGGGAGCTCCAGACGCTCGCAGTCCTCCTCCAACAGCGGGACGCACACGAACCCGGAGGTGTGACGGATCATGAAAGCGAGCATCTCGGGTGTGGCGTGCTCCGCCGCGAAGATGAGATCGCCTTCGTTCTCCCGGTCGTCGTCATCGACCACAACGACCGCCCGGCCCGCGGCGATCGCCGCGACCGCCTCGTCGATCGTGTCCAGGACGACCTCAGCCTGCTGCGGCATTCCCCTCCGACTACTTTCACCACCGGTCCGCAATTTCACCGAACCCCGCCTGCACGTCATTCCAATGCGGAAGGGACTCTATCACAGGGTCGTTTCTCCCTGGCACCACCCCTTTTGGGAAAGAGAGCAGCTCACTGTGGACAGATAAATCGACGACCGCCACAAACTCAAGAAGTCCGTTGGCGCCTGCGCACGCGCATACGAAACACCCTGCATCCATGACCACGCTTGTTGCGGATGTGGTCTCCTTCGATCCAGCCCATTGATTATACCTTGAAATATGCGTTCTGGGAGCTCTGACGACGCTCAGGCCCGCCTGCTGGAGACGGCCCTGCAACTGTTCGCGAGCCTCGGCTACGACTCGACCACCACCGACATGCTCGCCGACGCGGCGGGAGTCAGCCACGAGACCGTACAGAAGGGCCGGGGGGCAGGTCCGGCCTGTACTACGCGGTCATGGAGTATGCCGACAACATCGTGACGGAGGCGACCCGTGAGGCCCTCGCGCGGGTGACGCGGGATCGGGAGGGCCTGCACCAGCTTCTCGACTACTACTTGGACTTCTACTTCGAGCGACCCGAACCGCTACGTCTGTGGCTGCATCGGTCGTTGTCCGATGCGGCGGACTTCACCGATATCGAAGAACGCTACAGTTCTCCTCTGAACGAAATCATCGAGGAAGCCTTCAAAGACACGGATCTCCTGGATCAGACCGACGAATACCGGATGACGACCAGTGAGCCTTTTTCGCTTGCGCCGGTGGAGGTCGTCGATCCGGCATGATCGCGGATGGCGTGTCGCTCCCGGC